>CAZKNE010000017.1:0-9691 GCA_964554005.1 uncultured bacterium
ATCCATTCAGCCTCCTGACAAGCCTTCCGCTGCTCGCGGACCTCAGAATGCCCGGCCGCTTCGGGCTCGGCATCGCGCTGACCGGGGCCATTCTCGTTGGCTTCGGCGCTGCAAGACTCTTCTCAAAACAAACGTCCAAGGAGATTACGGCGATACTGATGGTGCTGGTCTGCGGACTGCTGTTCACCGAGCGAGTCCATGTCCCCATTACCACAAATAAGATCAGGATTCCTTCCGTCTATAAGGCGATAGCAACGCTTTCGCCCAAGCCACGAGGGATTGTCATTACTCCATTCGACGTCTGGTCAGGGCAGGGCATGGTTGGGACCTTCCCGTTCGTGGACCCTGCGATCATGCTCCTCTACCAGACAATGCACAAAACCCCCATGACCAACGGCTACGCATCTCGCATACCGAGCGAGATCACTTCCTACTTTCGGCAAGCGCCCCTTCTGTCCAGCCTCACGGCTCTTCAGACCGGACGGGGGATTGACCTCGAGCGTATTCTCTCTGAGAGGGACTATGTCGAGCAGATTACGTCCCTTCTGGGACTGACTCATATCGTCTGCGATTACAAGGCCAACTACTGGGCGGGCGGCTACCCAATGAAGCGCTACATCGAAGATGTGCTCGGCGCCAAAATGGTCTATCAAGACGGGACAGGACGCATATACAGACTGCCGCTCACCGACAGGCCGGCGACACGGCTCGTCATCAGACCGGACGAGCCCTCGGCAAGGCTCTATCTCATGGAGGGCTGGCAGAACCCCATCACATATTCAGGCAGGAAGCGCATCATCTTCGACCCCTGCCGGCGCCGCGCCGGGAGTTCTCGTGCGCCACGGCTGAGGGTGATCTTCAGAAACTACACGAGCTCGAATGGCCTACATTACATTTATCAATTCACACCTGTCTTCCCTGATCGATTCAGCATGACTCGCTTCAGAATCGACCTCGACGGCAACGTCATCGGGAGCGACCAAATCGCTGAAGACGACAGGACGTTGGTCCGAGGCGCACTCGCTTCAGAGTTGCTGCCGGGCCTGCACTATTTGACGCTCGCACCGAACGGCGATGTTGAGGAGGACTCGCAGCCCGATGGCCTGTCCGACCAAGCGATGTTCATCGAGAGTATCAAAATTCAGTGGTGACGTGGGTCTTTCACCGCTTAGGGCTTGCGCCGAATGAGCGAGAAGAACATCCCGTCGCAGTCATAGAGATGCGGAAACAGCGTGAGGCCAAGCTCGCCCACCGATGGACGAAGCAGCGCCGGAACATCGGGTAATCGGCAGACTTCAAAGTCGGCATTGCGGCTCAAGAATTTCCTGATGACCTGCTCGTTCTCCTCGGGCTCCAAACTGCACGTGGAATACACAATCGTGCCTGGCTGCTTGGCGAGCTGCGTGCACGATTCGAGCATCCTAAGCGCCAGGCTGGCCGTTTTTCTCAGACGCGACGGGCGCACGCGCCACCTTATCTCTGGGTGTCGGCGGATGGTGCCTGTGCCTGTGCATGGCGCATCGAGAACGACGAGGTCGAAGGATTTCGGCCTCAGAGTTGAGGCAAGGACGTCGCCAGCAAGTAGGCGGACGTTCTTGAGGCCGAGCCTCTTGGCCTGCTCTCTGCTTTGCTCCACTTTTCGTAGATGAATATCGTTTCCGACCACGAGAGCGATTGGGAAGCGCTCCGCAAGCAGCGTGAGCTTCTGGCCGATGCCGGCGCAGACATCGACTATCGAGCGGGGGCTGAGAGTCTCGACAAGCAGGCTCAACACCTGTGCTCCCTCATCCTGAACAGTAAACAACCCCTCGCGCCATTCCGGGGTCTCCTCGAGCGGGCCTGGGCCCGAGAGCCTGAGCGCACTGGGGCACAGTGGGGACGTTTGCGCGTCAAAGCCGCACATCGCGAGCCTCTCAGCAAGCTCGGACACTGTTATCTTGGTCCTGTTCACGCGAACGGCCTTGACTGGCGGCTCGTTGAGCTTCGAGATGAGCGCGACGAGCTGCTTCCTTCCAAACTTATGGCACCACCTCTGCACCAAGTATTCAGGGAAAGAGAACGCAACCGCCACCGATTTCATGAACTTCGCCGCGTCCGCCTCGAACGCGACTTGAGGGCGCTCAAGGGATGACTTGGAGCGGACGAGGCGCCTCAGCAAAGCATTCACAAATCCAGCGGCCTTGGGCCCGCAGCGCTCCTTGACAAGGTCAACGCTCTCGTTGACCGCGGCAGAATCAGGGGTCCTGTCCATAAACATCACTTGATAGGCCCCGAGCCTGAGCGCCGTGGCTGTCCGCACGTCAGTTTTGTCGGGCCGGAACGACCCGGCCTGCATGAGATAGTAGTCAAGCAGCGTGCGATTCCTCAGCGTGCCAAAGATGAGCGCCTTGGCGAATCGCCTCTCGGTCGGCGGGAGATTCTGGCTTTTGGCCAGGAGCGCATCTAACAGCGCGTCCGAGTAGCTCCGCTGCGTTTGGACTCGCAGCAGCACCTCATAAGCGATGGCTCTTGCGGATGTCATGTTGTGGTATGGGAGAGAATGCGTCTCAAGAGCTCCGACCTTCCCATCCCTGTCTTCGATGAGAAGAGTATGACTTGCGAGCTCTCGATGCCCTCAATCGCTCCCGTTATTGCCTTGACGGCTGCGTTGTGTTTTGACCTCGATATCTTGTCGGCCTTAGTCGCGGCAACCACGAGCGCAACCTTGTGTGCCACCAGCCACCGCCAGAGAAGCACGTCCGACGTCTCAGGTGGCCTTCTGCAATCCACGAGCGAGACGCACAGCGAGGCGCGGCCGGACGACAGGTATGCCTCGATCAACGGCGCCAGTTTTGCCCGAATAGCCTTAGATGCCTTTGAATAGCCATATCCCGGCAGATCAACCAGGCAGATAGCATCATTGACGCCATAGAAATTGATACACCTCGTTCTCCCCGGGGTTACGCTTGCCTGAGCGAGGCGCTTTCTCTGAACAAGGCAGTTGATTAGCGAGGACTTACCGACATTTGATCTTCCGGCGAACACGATCTCTGGCAGAACCTGCTCTGGCATCCAATCTAGTGAGTGCGAGCTCGCGAGAAGTCGAACCGAGCTTATGCGCATCAGTTTGCGGACGTGTTATTATTGTGTTCGCAAGACTTGTTACCCCGCCCAAGACACTAAATAACAGAGGTCGCCCTCAGAGCGGACGACCTCTGCAGGAGAAAAAGAATGAGAGGAAAATCATCTACTCAATATTGTTTGACCAAAGGCTTTCTGCGCCTTCACAAGACAACCATTGCCGTTGGAGCTATTCCACAGCATCGCCCAAGCGATAAGAGGCATTGGCGGCACCGTATCTGAACTAACCGTCAAGCACCCGTGCCCCACAGTGTCCACCATACTAACCGGCATTGAGAACAAACCGCCCGGCAACAAAATAAACGGGACCTCGCCCACGAGGAAACCACGCTGATCGTTCACTGATATTTTGCCCACGACCGGCACATCGTTGGGGTTGCGAACCCAAATGAAAGTATCCTTGTATAGAAGCGCGTCAAACTCCCAATACGGGATATACATGGGCGGCATGAAGCTCTTGGCCGGTGGAACAGGATAGAACTGAGACCGCTTGCTGTTCAGCCATACTGCGAACACGCCTACCTCGTCGCTCGTCGGCCAAATCGCCCGGGCCCAGCCAGTCTCCCCAGCCTTACTGCACCTGCTAGCCTGAATTACGCTCATTCCACCTGCCGGCACCGAGGCAAGGTCGGCACCTTGGATGTGCGCTGCATCATCGTAGAAAGTAATCTGAGATGAGGCAGGCCTATCACCGAGATTGGCAAAGATAACGTAGGTGTCAAGGTTGAAAGCGGGCTGATTCCTCCAAGACGGCAGCAAATACGGCGCCATCTCGCCGCTGTCAAGAACAGGCAGCTCAAACCCTCCGCCTCTCACTTTGTTGAGCATAACGGCCCAGACCCTAACCGGATCGCTGAAGACCAGCTTGGCCGAACCGATGCTGGTCCCAGTTATTGTCTCGGAAAAAAGCAGCGTCTTAATACCGAAAGGCACCAACTGCAAGTGCGTCGTTGCTGTCTCTGCGCCGAACTCATCGAGAAAAGTGATCTCCACGCTCACATCGCGGTCAAACTGGTTTGCTAGGGCGATAAATGTATCATATTTGACCTTGCCATCTCCGTGCCTGATGACCTGCCAAAACGGCAGGCGAAGCGGGCCAGGCCTTGCGCCTGCAAGGTCAAGAGCGATAGTGGGGCCTGCATCAACCTTACCCCACACAACCAAGCGCCCGTTCTTCCACGTGAGGTTACCACTGCCAGTATCGGAACCGCTTACTCCGGGAATCTCCGAGACCTTCAGTACCTTCGTCTCATGCCCAGCAACCTGTATCGAATGCGGGATGATCGGCTGACCGTTATATCTCCAAAGTGAAACCTGAACATCAACCGGGTCGCGCCCGGTGTTGGTCAGCACAATGCTCGTCTCAATGTTCGGTGAGATGTGCTTCTCAACGATCCAATACGGTAAGCTTGCCGCCTCCTGATACACGACCGTCGGCCCAACGAAATAGCCGGTCTCGGGAGACCGCGCCGTGCCGCCAAAGCCATCGTTTGCGAAGAAATAGTAGTGATGCTCGCCCACCAATAATGTGCCCGGCGTTGCGACGTAGGTGTAGGTGCCGTCAGAACCTTCGCCCGACGCAAGCCACATAGCGTGTTCCTCGCCGTCCAGCCAGATGGACATAAGATGAGGCGCATCGCTCTCCTTATCGAAGTAATCGACACCGAACACGTATCTATCGAATAACCCACCTGTCTCGGGATTGACCACCGGATTGCCCAACACTGGTGATGTGTTGGTCTTGCTCACATAGGGACCCTCGAACTCGTCTCCGGCGCTTGGCGTTCTGGTCTCGGCGCCCAAGCTGTCTTTGGCGTAGAACCAATAAGAGTGCAGCCCTTCGGAAAGACCGAAGACCGACACCCCATAGACGCCATTCGCAGGACTGCCGCTCAGAAGCTCCATTTGGTAGGAGTCCCCATCGAGATACGTGAGGACCTCTCCGGCGGGGTTGGCGTTAATATCTGAATAATTAACGCTGAACTGAAACTCCGTTGTCCCAGTCCCGGACGCAGGGTCCACCATTCCCCTATTCAGATTAGGCGGCGTGTTAGCTCCGGTCACATCAGGGCCTGATATAACACCTTTCATCGGCAGCCGGCCTGCACCACCCGTCTCGTCAATGCAGCTGAAATAAAAGCTGTGACTGCCCAACTCTAGCTGTGCGGTGCTGAAGTAGTAGGTTGCCCCGCTAGCGAAGTTGGCCAGCTCAGGTATGGTGGTCGTCTCGCCGTCGTCAGTAACGCCTTCGAGGAACGACATCTCATGCGGCGAACCATCCAGGACCACCGTCTTGCTTATCGGTGTGTAATCGTGCGGACTCGTGTAACGAACAGTGAATGCGACGGGCGTCGCAAACAGCGGGTTCCTCGGCGAGACCATCCCGTCAGAGAGCATCGGAACCTCGCCCCCGCCCAGCACGACCGGCCCGTTGACATGGCCGGCCACCGGCCATCGGGTTGTCTTGCCGTAACAATCGTCAAACTCAAAGTAATAGGCGTGGCCCTCCTCGCTCAGGAAAGTCTCGAACCTGTACAAACCGTTCTCCGCAGAGCCAGATGCCAGCCACATCTGGTAAGGAACGTCATCTATGAACACGTAGGGGTTCCCCGGAGGGTCGCCGTCCGAATCGTAGTAATAGACCGAATACGTAAACAAGCTGATGCGAGATCCTGTCAAGGGCGAAACATCTGGATTCGAGAGCTCCGGGGCAGCATTATACTGCTCACCGACCCTAACGTTCTGGTATGTCCCGCCACGGGCCGGAAGCCGTGCTGTGCCACCATTGCCGTCCTTGAAGTAGAAGTAGTACTTGTGGATACCTGGGCCAAGCGTTACCTGCACCTGATAGTATGCATCTGAGCGTTTGGCCGCACCCGCAACCATCAGCATCGGATAGGGAACCTCGTCGATCACGACACAACCGTCGTAAGGGCCATTGTCTCCGTCCCAGATTCCATTGCAATTGGCGTCATCGAAGCGCTCCGACTCCCACTGTCCGTTAGCATTGAGGTCGATGAAGGTATCCCCATCCTTCGGGTTGAACGGCGAGTATTGGGAGGACCACCAGTCGGTCGGGTCCGGCCAGGGGTCGCTGCCCGGATCAACATACCAGGTGTCATCCGAGCAATGGTCGCCCATATCGTTCCAACCCTCATAGTCAATGATGCCGTTGTCCGCTATCAGGGCACCCTTGTAATCTCTTTGCAGTGTTCCTCCAGCCCAGTTACCGCCGTTGTCGTCTGAAGCCCCGAACGGCTCAAAATCCGGCACCCCATCGACATAGAACCCAGCCTCGTCCACGTCGTAGTAGTGAATACTAAACGTAAACACCGTGCCGGGCGGTCCCGAAAGGGGAGAAGCCGATGGCTCGGTAAGCTCCGGCGGGCTGTTGCTGAACCCCAGCGGAGCGGCCGTTATGATCGACCAATTCTCAAAGTTCTCCATGGCTGCATGCGGCTTACTGCCGTGCGACCACCACCACGTATTGTGGGCAATAACTTGGTGGGAGCCAGCTGAGTAATTGTAGCCTACACCCAAGACCGCGTGCGTGTTCCATCCATTCCCAGAGTAGTCAGAACTGATCCCGAAATAGACAGGATGGTTCTTGTCGATCTCCTGCTGAAGCGTGCTGACAATCGCCGGAGAAACGCCGCGGCCCCAATAATCCAAATGATCGGTGGTGAAGGAGTAGCCGTAGAACTCGGCTGTCTCCTGCATCGTCCGCTCTGCAACCTCACGAGTTATCCCGTATCTCATTTTCTCGCAGCCATCGTAGCCTGGGCCGCCCAGCTCCTCGCGACCAAACTCACTGTCGGCTATGTTCTGTCCAAACTCCACAATCTTGTCGTGAAGGTCCTGAATAGTGAACGGCGTTGATCCGCACCATGAAAAGCTCTCCGGCCCATCAAACCAGAAATTCTTATACCCCCAAGCATTGCCATAATAGCCAAGCATCATCGTCATAGAGGTCGGGCCGCAGCCCTTATACCACGTGAACTCGTAATCGTGCGCCTCGGAGTTGATGATCTTTGCGATGAGGACATCGGCGCCTTGCTTCAATTGTGGGACACCGTTAGCCGACAACACATATTGCCGCCAGAAGCCTCTAACCTTGTCCTGATTCTGCAAGGATACGCTTGTGTATCTGTCCAGGTAGGCCGCCACCTCGGGCTTGGGGCACACCTTAAAACTGCCGAGGTGAATCACGATGCCATCGGCCGCGTCGCGGTCTTTGGTGTTTTTGGCTTTAATCTTCACCAAGTAATCGAAGGGTGGCGCGAAAACGAATTGCACATCGCCCGGCTCGTAGCCCATATCCCAGACTGTGTCCAGAGACCTTTCAAGGCCCCAAGACGGACGCAGACCGCCCGAATACTCGAAGAACGGGTAGAAATCATCCCGGGCACTGACAGTCATATAGCCCAGATAAACGTTATCCCGCTTGACCGAGTAAACATAAACAAGCGGAACGCCGCTCAGATCGTAGTATATTTCCCGGTCAGTGAAAGCTGCGTCCTTCCATTCCGGGAAAGATGCAGAGGCCACTGTTTTACAGTATTGAAGTGATTTATCGAGCTTCTCGGGCGTCAAGCCTTCTCCCAAAACAAAGCTCGCAAAGACAACAAGCAACACAGCTGCTAAGAGAATGGCGCGAAGCCATGAAGTTCTCGCAGGTCTTCCAAATAGGCTGGCCATTTGTGCCTCCTCCTTACTATTTCTCCCAAATATTACAGTCGAACGATCAACACAATAAATATACCGAGGCGCCCAGCACCTTGTCAAGCGAATCTCTAAACACAATAATCAGGCTCTCGGATTAGCTACGGGGCCGGCCTTCTTGAAACCTCATTGAAGGAGACGCCTCTTCAATCTGATCGTTGGGGCCGACGCAGTTGAAATGCCAGGGCACTTGCCCTACGATGTGCTCGAGTTTTTTGGTGCTTACAGTAAGAGGCGAAGTGAGAATCTGTTGAAAGCGGAGACGCTAACCAAGCGAGAGATGGCACAGGCCTTGCGGGATGCGCACGGTGGGCTTTCGCTTGCCGAGTCGCACGAGCTGGCAGATGCTATTTTAGTCGCGATTGAGGAGGGTCTGCTGGCCGACGGGAAGGTCAAGGTCAGAGGCTTCGGAACGTTTGAGCTGAGGAGGCGCCGTCGGAGGACGACTAGACATCCGGTAACGACTGAACCGGTTGAGGTTCCGGAGTTGGTCACCGTGCGGTTCCGGCAGGGCGGCGACTTCTTCTCGAGATAGGGAGTGCCCCCCGTCTTTGTGGGGTGAGATGCTTTGGCTAAGATGTTCTACAGGATCGGCGAGATCAGCAAGCTGGCAGAGGTGGACGCTCCCACGCTGCGGTATTGGGAGAAGGAGTTTCCTCTCCTGAAGCCGCAGAAAACCCGGTCGGGACAGAGGATATACAGCCAGCGGGACCTTGAGCTGGTTGTTAGGATAAAACAACTGCTATATGAAGATGGATATACAGTGAGCGGCGCGAGGAAGAGGCTTTCGGGCCCGGCCGGCGAGGTGAGCGAAGCGCCCGAGGGCAGTGGTCCCGGGACGGATAGGCCGCGTGCGGACCGGCTTCGGCGCGCCCGACAACTAGCTCGTGAAATACTGGAGATTCTCGATACTCAAAACATATCGGAGTAAGTAATGGCAACAAAGGTTTTGGTTACGGGTGGTGCGGGGTTCATCGGTTCTCATCTGGTTGATAGGCTGCTTGATGCGGGCTATGAGGTTACAGTTTATGACAGCCTCGACAAGCAGGTCCACGGCGAGGAGCAGAGAGTCCCTGGGTATCTCAGTTCGGATGCGGAGTTCATAAAAGGCGATGTTCGAGACCGCAACGCGCTATACAACGCTATCAAAGGCAAGCAGGTCATATTTCACGAGGCGGCCGCGGTCGGCGTTGGGCAGTCAATGTACGAGATCGCACGCTACACGGACATCAACACTATGGGCGGGGCGGTTCTGCTGGACATTCTTGCAAATGAGAGGCATCAGGTTGAGAAGGTCCTTGTGGCGTCGTCCATGTCCATCTACGGCGAGGGCAAGTACGAATGCCCCCGATGCGGAGCCATCCATCCGAAGCTGCGGTCTGAGGACCAGATGGCCAGGGGCGAGTGGGAGATGCACTGTCCCAAGTGCGGAGCCGTCGCAAAGCCGCTGCCGACAGACGAGGAGAAGCCGCTCTATCCCACCTCAATCTATGCCATCACCAAGCGAGACCACGAGGAGATGTTCATCAGCACCGGCGTTGCCTACAAGCTGCCGACCGTCGCGCTTCGATACTTCAACGCTTATGGGCCCAGGCAGGCGCTCTCCAATCCCTACACGGGCGTCTGCGCCATTTTCGGCAGTAGGATTTTGAACGATCATTCGCCAATAATCTTCGAGGACGGCCTTCAGAGCCGGGACTTCATCAGCGTGCAAGACATCGCCGAGGCGAACCTCCTAGCGCTTGAGAGCGACAAGGCCAACTACCAAGTATTTAACGTGGGGACTGGCAGGGGGACATCGGTGCTCGATATCGCCAACATCCTCATCGACAGGGTCGGAAAGGTCGAG
>CAZKNE010000017.1:9701-11811 GCA_964554005.1 uncultured bacterium
GGCTGTTGGTCGACCGGCACGTGACGATGGCCGGCCTCGGCCCCACGTACCGCCTTGCGAACCTCATCACGCCGACGGCCCCCAGGCCCGGGAGCTCCATGTCCAGGACGTAAAGGTCGAGGGGCTCGCGCCTGGGATTGTAAATAAGTTTCGGGCTGGGGACATACGGCACTGCTTCGCGGATATAGGCAAGATCAAGAGCTTGCTCGGCTTTGAGCCAAAGGTCTCATTCGAGGACGGCATAACTGAACTGACGAGCTGGGTTGCCAGCCAGACGGCCACAGACGGCGTAGAGCAGGCGCTTGCGGAGCTCAGGCGCCGCAATCTGACCTCGTAAGAATTGGTAGTTGGACGAGTCTGAAGGGGACGGATTAGTACTTTTTATGTGGCGCGTTGGAGTGTGCTACGTGGATCAATGGCAACTTGTGGGGCCACAAGAGATATAGGGAGCCATAGGATGAATAAACTAATCGAAGATACACCGCAGAAAAAGTTGTTTTTTCTTTTGCAGCAGATCCGTGAACGCGACCTTGCTCTTCCAGATTTTCAGCGTGATTTCGTGTGGAACCCCTCAGCAACCGAAGAACTAATAACCTCGATTGCCTGCAATTTTCCCGCAGGTTCCCTCCTTGCCATCAAGAATACGCGCAATTATTTTGCGAGTAGGGCGTTTAAGGGAGCTCCGGCGCTGGATGGAAAGATACCTACATACCTCGTCCTGGATGGCCAACAGCGGTTGTCTTCTCTGTATCAGGCTTTCTCCGGAAGCGGCGAATACATATACTTCATCAATTTGAAGGCTCTTCTCAACGGTCAGGATTTCGACGAGGCCATTTTTCACGCACGTGTAAATGCACAGGGAGGATGGCAAGCAAAGGCCGTAAAACGGTACAGCACATTTGAGGGTCAAGTAGAAGATATGGTCCTTCCTCTGCGCATCTTGTTTGGCGACCCAGACGGATTCCAGGGATGGATCACCAAAGTGATAAAGACCTTCACTGATTTGGAGAAGGCTTTCAAGATGCTAGATCAGCTTAACGGAATCAGGGGGCAATGGATCGGCGTAATCGAAAGTTATGAATTTCCGGTTGTTCTGCTTTCGGACGAAACGCCGTCGGAGGCCATTTGCACAATCTTCGAGACATTGAATAGGACTGGCGTAAAGTTGAGCGTTTTTGACCTTCTGACAGCGCGGTTTTGGCCGAAGGATGTCAAATTGCGAGAGATGCGGGGCTCAGCCGTAAACAACAACCCCATCATTCAGGATTATGCCATCGATCCGTATTATGTCTTGCAGTCAATTGCGTTACTACGAACAGATAAAGCTCCATCTTGTAAGAGAAAGGACGTGCTTTCTTTGCCAGCCTCACATGTTAGTGAGACTTGGGATACGGCAATCAGCGGTTTGGTGGAAGCACTAACCATTCTGCGCGACGACTGTGGCGTGCTCATCCCTAGGTGGCTTCCCTACAACACTATCATTATCCCCATGACATCCGTGCTGGCCAGATTCTCTATTCAAAAAGGGCTAAATGCCGGCGAGATTCGCCAGAAGCTCGTGAGGTGGTTCTGGTGCTCCGTTTTTTCACAGTCCTATGAGAGCGCACCTAATTCTCAGGCGGCAAAGGACGTTAGCGAACTAACTGCCTGGTTCCGTGGTGGTGATGCTCCAGAGGCGGTTAGTCAGTTCTCTTTTGAGAGGGCAACTCTACGTGACATTACTCCGAAGCAGAGAGCTTCTTATCGAGGATGTATTGCTCTGATTCTATCGCAGAATCCTCGCGATTTTCATGCCATGAAACCTCTGACGCGCAGTCTGATCGAAGAGAACAATGTGGATGATCACCATATTTTCCCTGATGCATATCTGCGAGAAGTTGGTGTTAGCGAATCAAAGCGGCGAGATTGCATTTTGAATAGAACTCTGATCGACCGGGCTACTAACCAGAGCTTGAGCAAACGCAATCCTCAAAACTACTTCCGCGAGATGCGTGAAACGCTGCGAGACACAAAATACAACGAATTGCTCGAATCCCACCTCCTCCCGATTGGAGATGAATCACCCCTACTAAGAAACGATTACAACGCATTCTTAGAATGGCGGCAATCG
>CAZKNE010000017.1:11821-14814 GCA_964554005.1 uncultured bacterium
TTTGGCGGATTTGATAACAGAGATAACGTCCGGTTAGACCATAGGCATAGTCCGTGAATCTTTCCTTGCTCGCGTCCAAGAACTGGAAGGAGATACTGGGATGACCGCAGGAAGAACGGTAAACTCGGGGAGTAGCGATTGGTGCACACCACCTAACTATGTTAAAGCTGTGAAGAAGGTCCTCGGCGGCCGTATAGCCCTAGACCCATGCTCCAATGAATGGTCGGTCGTCAACGCAGATACAGAGTTCAATCTTCCGAAAAACGACGGCCTCAAAGAGAAATGGGACTTCAGAACCATTTATGTGAATCCACCTTATGGCGCAGACCGGAAGCGGGGAACCACAATCAAGCATTGGCTCTATAAATGTGCCCATGCGTTCAAGCTCTTTGATGCTGAAGTCCTAGCCCTTGTGCCGGTCGCCACAAACACAAGTCACTGGAAAGAATATGTATGGCGACTAGCAAGCGCAGTGTGCTTTCTATACGACACTAGGCTCCGGTTCCTGGTCAAAGGAAGGGACGAAGGAAAAGGCGCACCAATGGCATGCGCCATGATTTACTGGGGAAAGAACTTCATTCAGTTCCATGACGTGTTTATCGAGTTCGGTGCCATAGTGGATATACGCCCCCTCCAACACAAAACCATTGGTGTCAAGGTTTCGCTGCAACAGCCAAGACTACTCTGTGATCCATAGAGCCCAACGACCCACATTCAGATGCACTCGGGTGAAGTGCCGAGCACCTTACACACACCGGTGGTGCATGACGTGATCTAGCTAATCTGCGCCAGCGAGTCCTCGAGCCGCTGAAGCGCCTCGTCTATGTTGCCCGGCGTAACGTTCAGAGCTGGGCGGAATCTGATGCCGTGGACGCCGGTCTTCAGCAGGATCAGACCATTCTGATACGTCTTGGCGAAGAGCTTATCCCTAAGCGCTGTCTCGGAAAGATCGAACGCACACATAAGGCCCCTGCCTCGAGCGTTGCGGACAATTCCCGAAAACTTGCCCTGAAGCGACTTGAGTCCATCAAGCAATCTCTCGCCCATTTTGGCGGCGTTCTCAACGAGGTTCTCATCCTCGATCACCTCGAGAAACCTCTGGCAGCGCACCATGTCCACAAGGTTGCCGCCCCACGTGGAGTTGATTCGGCTGCCCACTTGGAACACGTTATCAGGAACCTCATCGATCCTGCTGCCGCAAGCGATCCCGCAGACCTGGGTTTTCTTCCCGAAACAGAGAATGTCCGGCTCCATGCCGAAGTGCTCGTAGCACCACATCTTGCCGGTCAGGCCAAGTCCGGTCTGAATCTCGTCGAAAATAAGCATCGCATCGTTGTCGTCAGCGACTTTCCTGAGCGCCCGCAGAAACTCTGGGCGGAAGTGATTGTCGCCACCCTCGCCCTGTATTGGCTCGATGATGATCGCCGCGATGTCACCATCGTTCCTCGTAAACGCCTCGTGAATCTGGGAAAGAGCACGCTCCTCTGCGGCCTCGACTGCGGAAAGGTTCTCGCCCTCGAGCGGGAACGTAACCTTGGGATTCTCAACTCGCGGCCAGTCGAACTTCGGAAAGTACCGAATCTTCACGGGATCGGTATTGGTCAGAGAGAGCGTGTAGCCGGTCCTCCCGTGAAACGCCTCGCGGAAGTGCAAGACCTGCGTGCCCAGTTCCTTCTTGATGCCGGCCTTGAGGTTCTTCCGGACCTTCCAGTCGAACGCTGCCTTCAGCGCATTTTCAACCGCCAGGCCACCACCCTCGACGAAAAACAGGTAGCGCGCATGTTTGGGCATGGCGATTCGACCGAACGTATCCACAAACTCCGCCATCTCGACAGTGTAGATGTCGGAGTTGGATGGCTTTTGGACGGCTACCCTAGTTAGTTTTGCCAAGAAATCTTTATCCTGAAGCGCCGGATGGTTCATGCCTAGTGGATTCGAGGCGAAAAACGAGAACATGTCCAGAAACTCGCGATTATAGCGTGAATCGTGAAGCCTGCTCCCCTTACTCTTCTCAAGGTCGATTACTAGGTCGAACCCATCCACGAGCATGTACTTGCCAAGCGTCTCATGAACAGCCGTGGGTTTGATGTCCCTTGCGAACGCCATTGTCCTACTCTCCTTGATCTTTCTCATCGTTAGGGCTCTCAGCAGGTATGTCCACAGGGATGCGCGTCGTCTCCTTCGGCGAAGACAGCACGATCGTAGTTTTGGTCTGCCTCACCCCGGGTATGCTGTTTATATTATGGAAAAGAAGGTGTTCAAACGTCTCGATGTTCCGGGTTCTCACTTTCAGAAGAAGGCTGAAATCCCCTGTAATATGGTGACACTCCAGGACCTCCGGCACCGCACGGAGCTCCTCCAGAAGCTTAGACTCGAACCTCGGATGCTCAACAAAGACAAACACAAACGCTGTAATGTCGACTCCAAGACTGTGAGCGTCCAGAATCGCCGTGTAGGACTTAATAATCCCTGTCCTCTCGAGGCGCTTTAGCCTCTCCGAGATCGAGGCCGGAGAGAGGCCCACGCTCCGAGCCAGCTCGACCTGGGCAACCTTACAGTCCTCTTGAAGCATCGAGAGAATCTTCAAGTCTATGCTATCCAAGTCCTTACACCCTCAACTGAATGATATTAGGCCAAAAGCCTCTTTCACAAAATAATATAAGACAAATCCGCCACTTGTCAAGATGATCCTCAACAGAAAGGCGGCCGGTCAAGACATAAACAAAACCGACAGTGTCCGAGGCGCACAGGGCAGGCCGTAGGGGTGCTGCTCGCCGCACCCTTGATGATTGGGCAAGGCCGGCACAAGCACCGCCCCTACGACACCCTTCTGCCGTTTCGGGCGGGGCAAGGGAGTCGCAACGCACAAGCGAATCCGTCAAAAAGGATCGAGAATGATAAAATCTGTTTTGTGAGCTTGACAGGGCCAGTCCGGATGAATAATACTTGTAAGTTAGGTCGCAAAGTGCGCCTGGGGGTGCGTGAGGTTCCAC
>CAZKNE010000018.1:0-14113 GCA_964554005.1 uncultured bacterium
TGGGCAACCAGGCTGGCAACCTCAGCAACTTTGGCGGGCTCAGGCCCCTCCGCGGTGATCACTGCCAACGCCGACTCGGACGACTTATAAATCTTAACCTTGTTGAATTCTATTCTTATGTTTGTCTTGAATTGCCCGATCCGAGCCAGCCTCTTACTCTGCGAAAGGCTCTCATAGTAGGGGTCAAGCTTCCTCAGAACCGAATCCATCACAGGCCTACTGAACAGAAGAAGCTTCTCTATCTCAGGTTCGATCCCCGCAGCCTGTGTCTCCATCGCCCCAATCGGGCCCCCGCCCTGCTCAATCAAAACAGTCGCACTCGCATCATAGACAGGTTTTGCCCTCATGAACATTATCCCGGTGGGAATGACCACGACAAGGACCGCAAGAATAACTAGCCACAACTTCTGCCGGACTACCGCAAGATATTGCCTGAGGTTGATCTCCTGATACTCTTCGCGTTCGGCCATCAATTTCTCCAAACTTGAGCGCTAAAATATCGAACGAGGGACATAAACAATATCGCCGGGCTGAAGCAGTAGGTCTGCGCTCTGGTCGCCATCCTCAATGATCAGATTGATATTGACCTTTAACGTGACGACTTTCCCATCTGTTTTTCGCTTGACCTGAACGCGAGACCTGGCCGCACCTTCCGTGAAATTGCCGGCCTTCAGTATGGCGCGAAGCACAGTCAGACCTTTCGAGTAAGTAATGATCCCGGGATTCCTCACCTGACCAAAGACCATAACGTTACCCTCCTCGGAGCCAGAGAACTCGTTGGCATGCTCGCCCGACAAGACGTAGATGATGTCGCCCTCCTTGACCGAAACGTTCAACTTGCCGCTTGTGTCGTTCATCAAGTCGAGAAGGTTGAATGTCCAGCGGTGGGGGGGCAGCCCCTCCGCGCTTTCGCTTGAACTGGGCGGCTTAATGAGAAACACCGTCTTATTGAACCCGTTGACTGGCCCACCAGCACGAATTATCACGTCTTTGAGAAGCTCGCTCTCCGCCTGAAGATAGTAGGTCCCTGCGCTGCCGATCTCGCCCACCAACCTAACCTTGTGACTCTTGCGCGCCTTGAGCGTAACATAGACTCTGGGCGAGACCAGGTAATCAATGCCGAGCAGTCTCTCCACCTTTTTAGAGAACTTGCTAAGTGTGAGACCACTCGCCCTCACCTCGTTTAGCATGGGAAGTATCACAGTTCCCTGAGGAGTAATCTCAACGTCAACCGACTCCCGATACCCTCCCTTACCACTGATCACCACCGAAAGCTCATCGTCAGGCCCAAGTGTATAAACCTTGTCCGACAGATCAGTCCGCACCGGCGCCGCAACCATTGGCCGCAAAGACACAGAAGGCTGCTCCGAGCTCTCTGCCTCAGGAAGCGTGCTGGCTGACTTACGCTCGTGACAACCCAGAGCGCCTAGTAAGATTGCTAGACAGAAAATAAACAAAACAAACGCGACTCTTCTAGCCAAAATAGCTGACACCTATGGAACGAGAATTAAAGCTCTCAACTTATTTCGCGAACGAATACTCGACGTAAACAGAAGCCTCCACGACGTGCTCATCATACTCGTATGTTTCTATTGTCGAGTCAACTTTTGAAAAAGTATAGCCTCCCCTTATCGCCAGCCATTTGAACAGCCTGTAACCAAGCTTGGCCGACGCCCGATAAGCATAATCCCTCCGAGGGTTCTCTTCTTCCTCGTACTTCCGGTGCTGGATACCTCCGTCGAACATCGCCTCAATCCGGTCGAGAAATAAATGCCGGACTGACGCATCAACGCCTATGTTCTTGTAAAAGGTCCCGTTCACCTGGTCGCTCGGCAGATAGCTGGCGCTGCCAACTATCTGTGCGCGTGTGTCCTCGCCGAGGTCCCTTGCGATCCTCAAAAGCCCACTAAAGCTCGAACTGCTCTTCTTTGCCTCATCCGAATCGCCCTGATTCTTGAACCTAGTGGTCTCAAACCCGCCCTCGCCCCTGATAGTAGTATCAATCCCGACAAGCTTGGTCTCAACATAGACTCTTCCCGAGTAATCGTAGCGATCGGTCTGATTCTCTGTCTTGTTGTCCACCAAGCCCCAATCACCCGTTACCCCGAGCTCTGTCCGCATCCCCAACCTATAGCCAATGCTCGTGGTAACAGAATTATCCTCTCGGTTGCTGCGCTTGTCAGCCTCCGTGCGGTATCTTATGTTGTCCGACCTGTGCCCCAGTGTGAAAACCAGCCTCGTTCCGGGCGTATATCGCACCGTCTCATTCGTGGAGTTCTTCGTAAACCGTCTGTCGAGACTCGGAACGTCCGAGCGCGATTGTGCGCCTACCAGCGAGTCGACAACGCGGTCCGAGAGAGCAAGCGACAGCTTGTCCGTGAAGTGCAGAGTCCCGGCCAACTCGCCATCGTGGCTCTTTAGAGAGTAGTTTTTTCGTCCCGAAGGATAATAGACCTTGTAGTTGGGCTTGTAGTTCAGGCTGAAGCTTCCTATGTCTGAAGTGTAGATAAGACTCAAGGAGGGGGAGTATTGCACCGCGTACGAGTCTTTAACATAGTCCTCGCTTATCCTCCCGCTCTCGCTGGAAAACCAAGGATTGTGCTCATACATCCCTGATATCTCGAGGCTCGTCTTGAACGATAATGACCTCTGCGCAAAAGACGCCGTAAACAGACCAAGAGACAGCGATGCCGCCCAAACAAATACTGCTGCCCTGAAGTTCATGCTTGCTCCAAATCCAGATGAATGCTCAGCTGCCAGACAACTTCCACTTTGCCGCTCGTTAGACCCTAATGTTAATGCCACTCACCGCTCATAACTGCGGATGACCTGAAAGATACATCGTAAAGCCCGCCGCCCGGTTCTGCAAGATGGTTAAGCAGGTTGGACAAACATAACGCCTCAACCTTTGCTCAAAACAGAACGCGACAGTTCTTGCCCCGGACCCGAAGAGAAACCTGCCACCCAATAGATGCGCAGCGATTATTCCTGGGGCTCGCGCTTCTTCGGCAAACGCTTCTGTTCCCCCTCGGACGTGAAGGAGTAGCTGCGAGACGAGAAAACAAGTCCCGTCTTACCCTCAGAACCCTTTGCGATAAGGATACCTCTTGACCTCAAACTGTTGGTGAGGCGCTGTATCACATGTTGCGTCGCATCCTCGCTGGCCTCAGGTAGGAGCAACAGAACAAACGGCTGCTGAAAGGTGATTAGGTCGGAGCTCCTTATGTTCGGGCGAATAATGCGCAGGATCATCTTGGTCAACTCGGCGTCCTGAGCAACTCCGAACTCAGCCCGCGCCTGAGCGAGGTCCTCGAGGTTTATTTTCACCATCGAGACAGACCTGCTGTACCTCATCGCTCTGTCGAGCTCCTCCTTCACGCGCACCGCGAAATACGCCGCTGTATGGCAGCCATATTCCACGTCCAGCGGAGATGATGTGAGGTCCGCCTCCTCCCACACCTTGCCGAGAAAGGCGCGAACGTCGCGTGCCACCATGTCTCGACTGACCCCGGCCGCCTCCATCGGCGCCTCAGCTTCGGCCGCCTTAACCTCCTGCTTCGCCAACGCCTCCTGTCTAACCTTGAGGCCCATGTCGATCAGTGAAAGCAGTTCCCTATAGGAATAAGGCTTCTTGAGGAGCGCATCGAACACGTCCCCCGGATAGTGCTCCCTTAACGCATAGGGACTGCTGCCCGTAACCAGTATGCAATATGCTTTTGATCCGAGGGATTTAACCTGCGTGATCAGGTCAACGCCATTCATCACCGGCATCGAGAAATCGGTCAACAGCAGGTCGCAGTCGTTCTCCTTGATGAACGCGAGCGCCTGCTTGGGTGAGACAAAAGTCTGGATGTCGCACTCTGATCTCTCGAGCCGCAGAATATCCGCCGTGAGGTCGAGCATGGTTTCGTTGTCGTCAACACAGACTATCAGGACCATCTTTCCACCGACTAAACCTAATTAACTCACTGAAATTCACTTTCTCACTCCAATCCTCGAGGCCAAAATGAACACCAAACCCGTCAAGAGCCTTATGCACCGGGCGAATCGCAAAGCCAGCAAGACAGCTACCTGTCCGCAACAGAAGCCCACGCTCTGCAATTTGCCCGCCTCATGTAGAATAATATGTCCCAAACTTGCCGCAAGTGTCAAGCTCGCCCCAGCTCCCCCGATAATCAGATTGATCGTTTCTGAAGTTGAGCTCTGAAGTTGGCTGTCACATAGGCACGGGAGTTCATGTTGAAAGCCGAGTTGCTGCTTCTTTCAGCTAACGGGTGCGAACGAGGGGTGAGGCTGTAATCCCCGATAGGGGATACCGTGGGTAGCCAGCCGTGCGTGCAACGCAACGGGGAGGTTAGAAAGGAGGATTGTGGCGCTATTCGCACCGTCAGGCTACGCCTGCGGCTACCCATGGTCTGCCCTTTGGGCAGGAGCTTCTGCCCTCCATCCGCGAGGCAGCCGCAACGTTCCCCGCTCCAATCTGATTACTGGGGAGAGACAGCTATATTGGGGCGTAGGGCTCGAGGAGGGTCCGTTTGGATTGCGGCGGATTCACGCCTGCTTTGATTCGCCGTGGCCTGACGCAGTTTTGCTTTGCCTCTGGGTCCGCCTGTCAACAACCTTGCAATAGTAAATCCATGATGTAGCATCACGCCGTTGTTTTGCTTTTGAGGATATTAACTAATGAGCGTTCTTTCGCGGGGTTATTTTTACTTACCCATGATGCAATAGCTATTGGTGAAGGAGTATATGTAGCGATGACAGCTGATGATCTATTCTGGATAGCCCCGATTGGGGCTGCCGTAGGGCTCGTCTTTGCATACGTATTTTACCGGCAGATCATGAAGAAGGCCGAGGGCGAGCCTGAGATGATTAGGATCGCGGGTTACGTGCGCAAAGGCGCGATGGCCTACTTGAAACAGCAGTATAAAGTAGTGGCTGTGTTTTTTGTCTGTGCGGGTCTGGGTTTTGGCGTCCTTGCCCTCCTGAACATGCAATCCAAGTGGGTCCCGTTTGCTTTCTTCACGGGTGGTTTTTTCTCTGGGCTCTCGGGCTTCATAGGCATGAAAACCTCCACGAACGCCGCATCAAGGACGACGTTTGCAGCGAAGCAGTCGCTCAATCAAGGACTTAATGTTGCATTCCGCGCTGGCGCCGTGATGGGCTTGACGGTTGTTGGTCTGGGGCTTCTAGACATCAGCCTGTGGTTCATAGTGCTCAGGAAACTGATGGGCTACAACCTGCACGTTGTTACAACCACGATGCTCTGCTTCGGGATGGGTGCGAGCTCCCAGGCGCTGTTTGCGAGGGTCGGCGGCGGCATCTTCACTAAGGCCGCAGACGTGGGGGCTGACCTAGTTGGGAAAATCGAGGCGGGCATCCCGGAGGATGACCCTCGCAACCCAGCTACCATCGCGGATAACGTGGGCGACAACGTCGGAGACGTGGCCGGCATGGGAGCTGACCTTTATGAGTCTTACTGCGGCTCGATACTGGCTACCGCTGCCCTCGGCGTCGCCGCTGGGCTTGGGATAAGGGGTGTGATCGCGCCGATGATCCTTGCCGCCGTTGGCATCGTGGTGTCAATAGTGGGGGTCTATCTCGTACGGACAAGCGGCCAGGAAACTCAGAAACAGCTTCTGAAGGCTTTGGGCCGCGGCATCAATACGAGCTCTTTACTTGTGGTCATTGTTTCGTTTCTGACCGTCCTGTTCATCTTGCCGAAGCACTTTGGCGTGTTCTTCGCGGTAGTCATTGGCCTGGCCGTGGGAATCATCATCGGTAAATCCACGGAATACTTCACATCAAACGCATACCGGCCGACGAGGCGCGTCGCTGAGCAGGGCAAGACAGGTCCCGCCACCGTGATAATCGAGGGTCTTGGGACCGGCATGCTTTCCACGATTATCCCCGTCCTGGCGGTTGGGACTGGGATACTGGCCGCATACGGTGCGACCGGCGGATTCAGCAATATGGCCATGGGCCTCTATGGCATCGGCATCGCCGCAGTCGGGATGCTCTCCACGCTCGGGATCACGCTTGCTAGCGACGCATACGGCCCAATCGCCGACAACGCGGGCGGTAACGCCGAGATGACCCGGCAGCCAGCTTTCGTCCGCAAGAGAACCGACGCTCTGGACAGCCTGGGCAACACCACGGCCGCGACCGGCAAGGGCTTCGCCATTGGTTCGGCCGCCCTGACCGCCCTTGCGCTTCTCGCCTCCTATGTCGAGGAGATCAGAGTAGGCCTTCATCGGCTCGGGCAAGAGTCGCTTACGCTTATGCACAGCCAAGTGCCGCTGATGAGCGCTACGATAGAGAACTTCATGGATTACTACCAGATTCACCTGATGAACCCTCGCGTTTTGGTCGGGCTCCTTCTCGGAGCAATGCTGGCTTTCGCTTTCTGTGGGATGACGCTGAAGGCCGTTGGCCGGGCCGCCGGAGCGATGGTGGAGGAGGTGCGCCGTCAGTTTCGTCAGATCAAGGGCATCCTCGAGGGCAAGGCCGAACCTGACTATGAACGTTGCGTTCAGATCGCAACGAAGGGCGCCCAACGCGAGATGATACTGCCGTCCTTGATGGCCATCATAGCTCCGATAGCGGTTGGTCTTGTGCTCGGCGTCCCAGGCGTCATGGGCCTTCTGGCAGGCGCGTTGTGCTCAGGTTTTGCCATGGCCATTTTCATGGCCAACGCCGGTGGTTCGTGGGATAACGCCAAGAAGTTCGTCGAAGAGGGCCACCTGGGTGGCAAAGGCTCCGACATACACAAGGCCACAGTCATCGGAGACACCATTGGGGACCCGTTTAAGGATACATCAGGCCCAAGTCTCAACATACTCATCAAACTAATGAGCATGGTCAGCATTGTCGTCGCGGGACTCATCGTCAAATACCACATCTTCTAAAGACGTTATGATCTATCGGCCGAGCAGGGCGAGTCTGTGCTCCAGATGCCGAGGGCCCGCCCTGGCTGCCGGCGAAGCATCTGTGGTGCCTAGCAATGAGGCGATTCGGAGATGATCCTCCCATACAAGGACATCAACCCGACCAACTCCTTCCCCTACGTCACGGTAGCAATTATCGCCGCAAATGCGGCCATGTTCCTCGGGCAGACCTACATGGACCTCACGGAGGGGCCGGGCCATAGCGTGCTCAACTTCGGTTTCAGGCCGGTCGCACTGCTTCATCCCGCCGAGGCAGTCGTAGGTGTCTCTCCAATTCTAACCCTCTTTCTCTCCATGTTCATGCACGCCGGCATACTCCACATCGCCGGCAACATGCTCTACCTCTGGATATATGGGGACAACGTGGAAGACGTCATGGGGCATGGCCTCTACCTAATGTTCTACATCACCGGCGGGCTTCTGGCCGCGTTCACACACGTTCTCTTCAACCCCACCTCTAATGTCCCAATGATCGGCGCAAGCGGAGCGGTCGCCTCCGTCCTAGGTGCTTATCTCGTCTTGTATCCCCACGCCAAAGTCAAAACGCTCGTCTGGATATTCATTTTCATTACCGTTGTATATCTCCCCGCCTGGGCACTCATCGGCTTCTTCGTCGGCCTAAACCTGGTGATGGGTGTGATCAGCCTCGCCTCGCCCAGCGCTGGCGGCGTCGCGTGGTTCGCCCACATGGGGGGGCTGGCCTTTGGCGTCGCCGTAGTGGTCCTATTCAGAGGCAGGCTGCGGCACGCCAGAAAAGACCATATTACTTTCAACCAGTGGCCTAGTGAGTGGAGGCTTTAGGGCCGTGGCTAGTTAGGTTGTTGGCTCCGCCGTCGCCATGACCATGCTGGACAGCTTCGCAGCTGGAGGCGCAGGTTGTCTCGCGATGGAATCGATGTTGACAACCCCAAAGCAAATCAGAATACTGCTGCAATTGAGTAGATAATCCCCGCTGCCAACCTCTCAGAGAGGGAGGTCATTGGCCGCTAACATGAAATAGGCAACGCGTTCCGGAGGAAGTGATGGAGCGAATCATGGTTATCGGCGCTGTCGGTCAGATCGGCTCTGAGCTGACTATGGCGCTGAGAGAGAAGTTTGGCAACGACAACGTAGTCGCCATCGGCCGCAAGACGAAGCCCAGCGAAGAGCTGCGCAGCTCGGGTCCTTTTGAGTTCAGTAACGTCCTCAAGTACGACGAGATGAAGGCCATGGTCCAGAAATATCGGATAGACACGATATATCTGATGGCGGCGATCCTCTCCGCAACTGGCGAGCAGAACCCGATGTTGGCCTATCGCGTCAATAACGGCGGACTCGTCAACGTGCTCGAGATAGGGCGCGAGCTGAAGCTCGAAAAAGTGCTGATCCCAAGCTCAATAGCCGTGTTCGGGCCCGAAACGCCTCGTGATAACACGCCCAACGAGACTATTCTCAAACCGAAGACGATGTATGGTATCTCGAAGGTCCATGGCGAGCTTCTCTGCGACTATTACTTCTACAAATACGGCCTCGATATTCGTGGGCTGAGGTATCCCGGCATCATCAGCTACAAGACACCCCCGGGCGGTGGCACGACTGACTACACGGTCGAGATGTATCGCGCCGCGGCGCAGAATAAGCCTTACACCTGCTTCGTGAAACAGGATACCGTCCTGCCAATGATGTATATGCCCGATGCGCTCAAATCAATCATGGATTTGGCCGAGGCAGACCTGGGCAGCCTCAAACACCATTCGGACTTCAACGTAACTGCGATGAGTTTCAGCGCAGGCGAGCTGGCCGAGTCGATCAGGCAATACAAGCCCGACTTCAAGGTGAGCTATGAGCCCGACTTCAGGCAGGATATCGCCGATTCTTGGCCGAGTTCGCTCGACGATTCTGCGGCCAGGGATGAGTGGGGCTGGGACCCTGAATACGACCTGGATGCTATGACAGAAAATATGCTGGAGAATCTACCGAAGGTATTGGGCATGTAGCCCGTCTGGCAAACACGGTTCAATCTCCTATCGAAGACTCCTAATGTCGCGTGTTCTGTGCTTGACGCAAGGGCACGAAGCTTGAGGTGAACGCCGCTTGGGAGGCACAGCGGGTTGACATGCTGGCTCTCGTTGACGTAACATATCGAGAAATCTCTTTAGCTTCTAATGTCCACTGATTTTCCAAAAGGAGGCGAAAATGGACAACAAACTCGCTAGCTTGCTCCTTACCGTAGCGGCATTCTGCCTCATTGCGGGCGGAGTGTTTGCGCAAGACCCATCCCTATCGATAACCACGAGCTCGTCCTCAGGGGTTATGGGCCAGGACACTGTGGCACTCTCGGTCCAGGCCGATAACTACGGGCCGACTATCAACGTGGACGTCCACTTCGCGATCGTAGCTCCCACCGGCGTGATCTACGAAATACCAGGCTGGTTGACTGACTTTACCCCACTCTTTCGGGACCTGACTTTGCCGCAGGGGTTTAGCTTCGGGCCAGCGGTGCTCGGGAACTACGCGGTCGGCGATTTTCCACTGAACGCGGCCGGCAATTACCTCTTCGCGGCGGCATTCACGGAGCCGTGGACCTTGAACTTCATCGGAGATATCTCCTTTGCACCGTTCACAGTGAACGAGCAAGGCGCCTCAGAGGGCTCAAGCGGCGGATTGACTGTCGCCTGGCAGAAGTCCTTCGACAGTTCTTTCACTCATGAGTGGACCACAGATGTCTCTGCTTCCGGAGTCTTTCTGGAAACCGTTAGCACGAGCAGGGGTTCTAGACTGCCCCTGGTTGAGGGCTGTGAGGTCGCCACAACTGATTGGGGAGGTTGCACGGAAGGTATGAGATGGTTGGACGCAGGAGCGAAGATCGACATGCAGGGGAGCCCGCAGGGGAACATCGAGCTGCAGAAATATACTCAGATGGGTCTGATAATGTATCAGCCGGGACGCGATCTTCAGGAAGCAGACTACGTGGAAGGCAATACCTACACTTTCACGGGCTACGGCGGGCCAGATGTAGGAAGTTTCGATGCCTCGGTCATTGCGCCAAACATGTTGGAGCTGTCCCAGCCCCAGCTGGACGCAAGTCCTGCCATCGATAGGAGTCAAGACTTCGATGTCCGTTGGAACGGCGCCGGGTATGGGCAGGTTTACGTTACTATCAGCGCATACGACATCGACATGACCACTATGATGCCGAAGACCGTTACCACGTGCTCGTGCGTATTCGAGGATGATGGCGAGGCGCAGATTCCGGCGAGTATCCTAAGCCAGTTGCCGGCGTCATCGGGACTATTCGGCCTTTGGATGCCGGACTTCTCGATAGGGCGTTCCAATTACAGCTCCTTTGAGGCTGATGGTCTGTCCAACGGCGGAACGGCGGCGGCGAGCACCTTCGTTAGCGGAGGAGTTGAATTACAGTAACCGGCAATCTGGCGGAGAGCCTCCGCTCCCAAGCCCTGGGCCGAGGGTGGCAAGGCCACACCAAAGCCCTGAGCTGAAGCTGCGCTTCGGCTGTGAAGGCGAGCTCATTAGACCTTATGGGGCAAGTTCGGATATGATCTCACCCGTCAGGCGCTTAACCACGATCTGCCGGCTCGCCTCGTCGTAGTAGGCTATGATCTTGGCGTCGATGTCCCAGTCCCACGCACGCGTTACGATGGGCTCCTCAAAGTCAAACTCCTCCAGAGCATTGCCCTCCAGATCAAATACCGTTGCCCCGTTAATCGTGATGCGCCCTCGATCGCCTCTAGCGCCGTAGAAGTCAACATGGCCCACCCAGTCTTCCGGGCTAGGCTCATATTTATAAGAGACCTTCAAGACTCCGTATCGACGAGAGTCCCGACTCACGCGGAGGCTCCAAGCCGGCTCATCAAGAACTTCCCATCGCTTGCCCGTGGCCGGCTCATAGACCCAGAGAGTGAACGAGCTCCAGAGTCTCGGGGGCAAAGCAAGCTGCTTTCTCATCTGCCATAGAGTGTACTCCTCCGGGAGAGGCGCCCCAAACCTACTATAAAACACATATCTCGTGTCCGGTGTGATGGCAACGAGCTCAAAGAGCATGTCATCAACGACTTCGCCGTTATGCAGGAGCCAATTATCATGGTGCCAAAACTCAGTTATTGGCACACCACTCTGTTCCTTAAATAATAGATTATTGGGACCCCACTGTGAGACTATATCACCATTCGATAACACAAAAGTGTTGTACCCTCTATACTTGTCCTTCAGCTCAATCGAAGACTTGCCGTTCAAAGAGAGGAGCATGCTGTTGTAGCATGAATGGTTTAGCATATCTTCATTGGGCCGCACGTGTCCTGCTCGTGGCCCTCCTACGCCGAGACCTCCTTTCGCATCCGTGAGGAAGATAGCGGGGAATATGCCACGGCAGACGTTGAAGTGCTGGGGCATCCACCATATACTCTGCGTCTCCCCCCGTAGCGCTCTGCATTCCATTGCGTCCGGGTCGAAGCAGAATATCGCACACTGCGTAAATGCGTTATGTTCAGCACCCCTGGTAAGTTTTCTCCCCGGTCGGGATGGCAATTGCGGCAGATTGTAAGGCGGAAGAACGGAACATGGCTCCGTCTCGGCCGCCTCAACGTCCACATTCTCTCCCAACAGAATGCCCATGAAGATGAGAACTGACTCCGTCGCAAAAGACGTCTGGAAATCAGGAAATCCATGACCAAACCAGGGATACCAATAAACCAACTGCAGCTCTGGTGCCTCTTCCGCATCTATATCAAAGAACTGGGTCTTGAGATACTTAAGCTGCGGTGGGTTGTAAAAAGGCAAGAATCGTGATGCCTCAGCACAAGCATCCTGTGAGTAGGCGATCAGGCCCCGATCAACAAAAAGAGCTATGTCCGAAACATCCCCTACGTCTTGTGAAACAGAATGGTGCTGAGAAGCGATCAGCAAGGCAAGAACAGAGCTAATTAGCAAAGAAAAGCCAAGAAATAGTAATAAACGGCGAATTCGCGCGTGCATCATATCCCCTCCTAACATATTTCACACCTCTGTCTCGGCTGATATAGCAACAATAATCTATCGATCGAGCATTGTAAAGAGATTATATGCAAACCAGCCCACCCCCCTCCACCGAGATAGGCATCTTGATATGAATCCTCTTCTTACCAGATGATGGCGGACCTGCACCAACACCTTTGCCGATGTTAGGGTCTGTTGGGCTAGACGGACCTCGAAAGTCAGAGGGGTCAACCTGGATGTTGAAGAACTCCATATCGTCCGGATAAAAACCACCTCCGGAAAGCCGCCTTATGAAGCCGCCGAAGCCGGCGCAGGGTAGTCCCCAGGGTCCTCGGTACCCAGGAGCACATTCCCATTTGCGTGCCAGCTACATTCCCACCGATCAAGTCTCTCCAACCTGACGGCGAGAGACGTCAGGGGAGCGCAACACAGTGTGCAAGGTCGTCCATTGGGAAGGAGATTCGGACCTTGGCCAAAGGGGAATCAATCGGGCATAACTGCATCCACTGGGCTTCAGGCGGTGGCTTCAGAGGCGTCTCGCTGATAAGCCCCCTCGTTTGAATAAGAGTTACTTTATGAATGGGCACGGGGTGGTGGCCGGCAAGGAGTCTCGTCCGCACCTCCATCGGGCCATCAGCTAGGAGCCATTTGGGCTCACGGTCGAGACGAACAACGGCCTTTCTGCTATCCACAATCGCCGGTAGCTGTAAGGAAACAGACCTACCATTGAATATGAGCTCAAACTGCGCCGTTAAAGGTCCCGCGGGCCCGGAGATGTAGAACTCCGCCCCGTCAACCTTCATAGGATCGACGTTCAGGACGAGCTTTATTGGCTGGGTCGTCGGCTCTTGGGGTGCCGCGCTAGCATGTATTACATCGGAGGTGAGGGTGAGGTACGATCTCTGTCGGGAGAGAATGCGTTCGGCAAGTTTGGGTTCCTCAATGGCCTTTTGGGCAACAAGGCGGAACGTCAAGAGGGAGGTCTTTTCTGGTATTCTCCTATACTGAAACACTCTGACCCAGCTGCCGAATCCTAAGAAGGAGACGTTTTCCCCGAACTCAGCCCGGAGCGGTCCGCGCATATCGGTGTGCAGAGCATCTTCCTCAACAGCAGGGATGTGCTTGGCGAGGACCACTATTAAGAGAGGATTATCGGGCAGGTTTGGCCGTGCGGCAACAATTGCCTTGGGGATTCTGCCCACCTCATCGCACTCCACAAAGGTGACCGCGAGCACCTTCAGGAAGCTGGCCACAAAGAACAGGACAATCAGTGCAGCGAGCCCGATCGACAGAGACATTAGCGGCAATTTGGAAAGCCTCGGCACCATCCTTCGGGGAGAGGTGAGTACCCACCTAAGGATAATAGCTGCTGCTGCGATCAGGGCGGCGTATGATCTCAGATGCCAAGCCGGACTCTGCTCGCAGAAGAAGTCCGCCCAGCCAACCCTCAGTAACTCAAGCACCCAGAACCATATAGATGCGACTACTACCCAGTCGAGAAAAGAGACCAGGCCCGAGCGCCTCTCTGAGTCCAGGATGCCACCCAGACAATGGACGAGCAGGAAAGCTAGCAGGCCCGCCGTTCCAAACGAGGCTAGATAGACTCGCCGAAAAGCCAGAATAGTCTGAGGATAGCTGAATGCCGGGGCAATTATTACGAAAAGCAACAGAAATAAAGTAAATCGCCATTGGGTCTTGAAACCGAAATAGAGCAGCAGGGCGGAAGCAAGCAAGAGTGCCGGTGATAGCTGTAGGGGACACACAGTTGCATAGACAATGGGGATTAGTTTTGTCATTGCTTGCACGAGTGTAAGGCTTTCGACGGATTCCAAAAACGAGCCTGAGTGCGGGGCGAGCACGCTCAACCGATAGAGCCTTAGGGCTACAAAGAGCACAGAGATAATCCAGACTGGGAGATGGCATCTCAGGAACCTTTTTTTGACCGCGGTCAAACCGTCCTTCAGGCCCCAAAGTACCTCATAAAGAGCCAAAAACACTGGGGTTAATACTATAATGGGATAGGTAAGAAGCCCAAAGATGTATCCGACGCAGGCGAGAACAACTTTTGTGCGCGATGGCTTTTTTCGGTAGCCTGGGCCCAGCAACCACAACATTAGTAGAGAAAAGAAAACCGTGTTCGCTGAGATCGTCTGCACCAAGTGAAACATAGACTCAACATGACTCGGCATGACGGT
>CAZKNE010000019.1:0-13822 GCA_964554005.1 uncultured bacterium
CTCGCTTACCAGGTCCTTGGGCTTGCGTTTGCGCTGTTCGTCTGGGTCATGGCGTTCAGTGAGTGGCAGCGCACGCGCAACAGAGACTATTATGTAATTGGTCTGGCGTTCACCATACTGGTCATACGCCAGCTCTTCCCCTATATATTCTTTGTAATAGACTATTTAAGTGCGCAGCCCATCTCACGCTCATTCACAATCCTCGTTACTTACGCCTGGGAAAACCTCTCGTTCGCCATAATGGCCGGCGTCGTAATCATTAGAATGGCGCGCAGCCACCTACGCTTTGAGAAGCTGCTAATCACTTACTTTGGCTTCGTTTTTCTGCTTGTGCTGGAGATTGTCCTGTTTGACAGGCTCCTGCCCCACAGAGACCTAATGGTCTGGACGCCGTTCCTCTTCACGATGCTGAACATCATCATACTATCGTTCGCGATCGCCTCGTGTTATGCGCTCAGGCGGTCCATCAATCATTTTTTCAGGAAGGCTTTCTGGTTGTTTTACGTTCATCAGGTTGTTGTATTCTTTTTCTACTTCAACAAGTCGAGCTCTGCCTTCAAGTATCTCGCTGAGATGCTCCCAATTCTTGGTGCACTATTCGTGGTCCTTGCTGTATATACTTCAATACGGAACGAAATAGAGAGCAAGTCTCAGCGCCTCAAGCAGTTGGATGCGACGAAGTCGAGGTTCATGGCGGTAGTTTCGCACGAGCTGAGGACGCCGCTCTCGTCGATGAAGATGTCCTATGACATGCTGTTATCGGGTAAGCTTGGGGAGCTGACGTCGCAGCAGCATGATGCGCTTGCGGTGATTAAGAACAACGCGGATCGGCTAATAAGGATGATCAAGGAGCTCTTGGACGTCTCGAGAGTAGAGCGTGGAACGTTCAGCCTAAATCTCAAGAAGGCCAACTTGACCGAGTTTGTTCGCACGGTCGTCAAGGAGTTTGAGAAAGGCATTCTTAAGCGGTCTAAAGAGCTCGTGGCCGAGTTCCCGCAATCGCCCATTTATATCCATTTCGACTCGGACAAGCTCTCGCAGGTAATAATCAATCTGCTTCATAACGGCGATCGATACAACCGCCCGGAGGGACTGCTCAAGTTCACGGTCAAGGACAGCCCGAAGTTTGTCGTGTTTGACGTGGAGGACCAGGGTCCCGGCATACCGGCCGACATGGTGGACGAGGTCTTCGACAGCTTCGTTCGCGCAGGCCGCGGCGCATCTGGCCAGGGCGGACTTGGCCTCGGCCTGCATATCGCAAAGCAGATTGTCGAGGCGCACGGGGGTTCCATCGTGGTGGTCAAGACGGGTGAAGATGGGACCAAGATCAGGTTCACTCTCAGCAAGGAGCTCGGTTCAGCCGAGGCCGGCCGCTTGGACGAGGAGGGTGGCAAATGACGGACTGTTTCGGGAAAATATTGGTTGTCGATGATGACGAGTCGATGCGGACCATGCTCAGTTTACTTCTTAAGGCCGAGGGCCATGAGGTTGTGGGCGCCTCGAGCGAGCGTGATGCGATTAGGCGCATTCGCAAGGAGAGCTTCGACCTCGTTATCACTGACCTGAGGATGGAAAGCCATGTTTCAGGCATCGAGGTCCTAAAGAAGGTGAAGCAATTCTCTCCCCAGACTGAGGTCATAGTCGCCACGGCGTTCGGCTCAATAAAGTCCGCCATCGAGGCGACCAAACTCGGGGCCTGGGACTATATCACGACGCCTTGCGAGAACGACGAGATCCTGTTCAAGGTGAGAAAGGCGCTTGAGAGCCAGGCGGTGTCCCGGACGATCGAGTCGCTTCGGCACTTGCAGCGCGAGCAGATGGACCGGTTCAGCTACGATGCGATAATTGGGGCGTCCAAGCCAATGAGGCGGCTTTTGGACCTGATGCGCAAGGTCGCTCCGACCGAGGCTCGGGTCTTGATCTTGGGCGAGAGCGGGACGGGCAAGGAGCTGTTGGCGCGGGTGATACACTACAACGGGCCGCGCTCGCACAGCCCATTCATTGCGCTAAACTGCGCCGCGATTCCCGAATCGCTTCTCGAATCTGAGCTCTTCGGGATCGAAAAAGGCACCGCCACCGGCGTCTCGGCCAAGCAAGGGAAGTTCGTGCAGGCCAACCAGGGCACGATTTTTCTCGACGAGATCGGGGACATGTCCCCCTCCACGCAGGCCAAAGTCCTTCGCGCGCTACAGGAGCAGGAGTTCATGCCGCTCGGCTCGAAGCACTCTGTTAAGGTCGATGTGCGCGTTATCTCCGCGACCAATCAGGACCTGAAGCAAGCTATCAAGGAGGGCCGGTTCAGGGAGGACCTCCTGTTCAGGTTGAACGTGTTCACCATCGAGATACCGCCGCTTAGGAAGCGCCGTGAGGATATTATCCCCTTATCGGAGTACATTCTGGATAGGATTTCGCTTGCCAAGCGAAAGAGGATAAGCGGGTTTACAGAAAACGCCCAAAGAGCATTGTTGGAGTATCCGTGGCCCGGTAACGTTCGGGAGCTTGAGAACGTCATAGAGCGTGCTGCGATAGTCTGCATTGAGGACAGCATTGATGAGGGCGACCTGGCCCTGGAGGTACAGAGCATGAACAGGCCCGACTCGAGGGGACAGCGCCCCGTAACACTCAGAGATGTGGAGCGGCGGCATATTCTTGGTGTATTGAGGATGATGGACTTCAACAAAGCGAAGGCTGCCAGGATGCTTGGCATCAGCCGCTCGACGCTGTGGGCTAAGATGAAAGAGTTCAGCCTCGACGGAGACCCGGAGTGAACGAACAACAGAGCAAGGCGCAGCCCGCCATTGTCGGTCAGGTTGAGAGACTCTTGACCTATCTCCACTCAAACCCGGTGCGCACATCGCGGGAGAGTGGGCTCATCGCAAGCGAGAGCTTGCAGGAGATAGCGAGGCTGTTGCTTCCAACAGCGGGCCGTTATGGCTATTTACCTGATGAGCGGTATTATCCGGAGGTCTTCTTCGTTGATACGCTCTGCCGATTCTCCGGAATGACAACCCTTGCGGATGGTGAGCTTGGCGTCTCCCAATACGGCTACCTATACCTCTCAAGGGAACCTGACAGGCGGCTTGTGATGCTCGCATCTGCGTTTGTGAACGACTATCCGTGGGCGGTGCTGTTTCCAAGAGGCGCTCTGGCCGCCAGGATCGCCAAGCAGCGGGCAGATGCCCTCCAATTCGTTCTTAACCTAAAGGCCGGCTCGCAGACTCAAATAGACAGATTCGCTGCCGAGCTCGGCGATCACCTCGGGATAGACCTTGACGATAAGAACCCGCCTTACCCGAGCCTCATCCTCGAGTGGGCCCTGCGACACATCTTGATAACCCCGCTTGCGCGCCTCGGCGTGATGAGGCTTTTCAGTCAAGATGGGGCCGCTGTCGATGACATCAAGTCGGCGTCCTCGATTGAGCTGACCGAAGCCGGCAAGTCGCTCTTGACGTTGAGGGAGGTCAGGTATGCCGGTGCGCGATGAGAGATCAGACGCTGGTTTGCTCTGCGCGATCGTCCAGGCTCGGATGGGCTCTGAGCGGCTGCCGGGCAAGACACTCTTTATGCTTGCCGGTAGGCCCGTCCTTGCCCACGTGATCGACAGGCTAAAGACCTGCAATCTTGACTGCGTGGCGGTTGCGACGTCCGTCAGGCCAGCAGATGACGCCATAGTCAGCCTCTGCAACGAGCTCTCGGTCCAATGCGTGCGAGGCAGCGAGGACGACGTCCTGGAACGCTTCGTTGAGGCCGCCTCGGCCATCGGCGCCTCGACCATCGTCAGGGTGACCGGCGACAACCCGCTTATCGACCCTGACATCGTTGATTCCCTTGCCGATGCCATGCGCCAAGACCCCAAACTGGAATACTGCTTTGCGTCGAATGCGCCTCTGGGCGCATCTTGTGAGGCGGTTAGGCTAGATGTTTTGAGACGAGTGCATGCGCTCTGCGATAGGGCTGACCTGCGCGAGCACGTAACTTTATTCATCCGTGAGAGGCCGGACCTGTTCTCTGTTATGGAGATAAGGTCGAGTCTGGGGATGCCCGAGCTGCGGCTAACGCTCGACACCGACGAGGACTTCGAGATGCTCTCTGCGGTATTCGCCGAGCTGTATCACCCCGGCGAGCTCTTGGCCGTGCGGGATGTGATACGCTATGTGGAGGACCACGAGGGTGTTATGCGTCTGAATCGGGACGTCAGACAACGGCGCCCGGGCAATCCAGTCGTTTGAAGGACGGCTCAGCAGACGACGCCAAATGAGCCACACAGGAAGCGTGAACAAGCAGGTCTTGGTCGCCCTAAGCGGCGGCATGGACAGCGCCTATGCTGCCTGGGCGTTGAAGAGTCAAGGCTACGAAGTTCTCGGCGTGCATTTTCGCCTTGATCCCTTCACGTCGGTTGCGGCCAAATCAAAAGATGCGATCGACATTGACCACGCGCCTCGCACCGAGGCCGAGCAGAGGCTCTTAGATTCTGGGCGTTCGATAGCGGTGGAGGTGGTGTTTGCCGAGCTCGGGGCCAGGTTTCAGGAGCTGGTTCTAAAACCGTTTATCGAGAGATACGAGCAGGGCTGCACGCCGAATCCATGTGTCGTGTGTAATGCGAAGGTCAAGTTCCCCGTCCTGCATGATCTGGCCGACCGGCTCGGCGCCGCGTTCTACGCGACTGGGCACTACGCACGCATCGGGAGGGTGGACGGATTAGGACATGTCGTGTGCCGGGGCTCGGATGCCGACAAGGACCAATCTTATTTCTTGTGCAGAGTGCCCTCTGCGCTTCTTGAGCGATGCCTGATGCCGCTTGGCGAGATGACGAAGGGGCGGGTCAAAGCCGCGGTGCTCGAGCTGGGCATCTTAGGACCTGCTGTTAGGCCGAGCCAGGACCTGTGTTTCGCCAGGAGTGGATACAAGTCGCTCTTCAAGAGGCTGGCGTTCAGTCCCAAGCCCGGCCCGATTGTCGATGTCGAGCTGGGGCTGGTAGGGCGCCATGAGGGCATTATGAACTTCACGATCGGCCAGCGGCGGGGTCTGTCGATCGCTTTGAGCGAGCCTAGGTATGTTCTCAGGATCGACCCTAGCACGAGAACGGTATTTGTGGGGAAGAAGAATCTCACCTATGGGATGGAGTTTACCGCTACCGACGTCATTTGGGCTGACCGGCTCGGCCCACGCAAGCCGCTGTCGCTTTTCGCCAAGATCAGATACAAGCACAAGGCGCAGAGAGCGTTAATAACGCCGATCGAGGGGCGCAAGTCGGAGGTTAACGTCCGCTTTGATCGCAAGCAGCCGTCGATCACGCCAGGCCAGGCCGTAACCTTCTACGACGGCGATTGCGTTGTGGGCGCTGGCTGGATAGAGCAGGTCCCGAACTTGACAATGTGAGGCGCGTTTTGCACAGTTTGAGTTCCCCGAAGATGTGGCTCTTTATTGCGGAGAGGTGTCCGAGAGGCCGAAGGAGCTCGCCTGCTAAGCGAGTAAGCGTTAAAGGCGCTTCCAGGGTTCAAATCCCTGCCTCTCCGCCAACGGAGGAGGACAGGCTCGAAGAGGCTGTCCCATAAGTCGGTTTCTACGGGGATGACGCAGCGGGGTATGCCATACGTAGGGGCAGGCCTTGTGTCTGCCCGAATATATAGATGGGCGGAGACAAGCCCCGCCCCTACTCCAGATTCGACTTATTGGACAGGCTCGAAAGCCCGTCCTACACCGCCAACGGATGAAGGGCGCCATGCTGCCAGAAGATAACGACACGATTGCCGCGATCTCGACCGGCCCCGGAGTTGGTGCGATAGGGCTGGTGAGGCTCTCTGGGCCAGATTCGATCGTCATCGCGGACCGCGTCTTCGTTGGGCACAAGAGGCCGAGCGAGATGGAGCATTCGACAGTTCAGTTTGGCAGAATTGTTCAGGACGGGGCGGTTCTGGACGAGGTGATGCTGACGGTGCTGCGCTCGCCTCGTTCCTATACGGGGGAGGACATGGTCGAGATAAGCTGCCACGGCAATCCGCTGGTTCTCAAGGACGTTCTCTCCGCCGTGATAGAGACCGGGGCGAGACTTGCGACGGGAGGTGAGTTCACGAGGCGCGCATTCTTGCGGGGCAAGATGGACTTGTGTCAGGCAGAGGCCGTGATGGAGCTTCTGTCAGCTCAGACCGAGGAGGCCAAGCGAGTGGCGCTTAGTCAGGTTCGGGGGAGGACGTCCCAGGAGGTGGCACGACTGCGCGAGCAAGTGATACGGGCTAAGGCGGAGCTGGACGCCTCGATCGATTTTCCGGAGGACGTTGCTGACGAGGCGGTGATGCGCGGAGATGCGGCGCGAGAAGGCTCCGGCGTGAAATTGCTGTCGGACACGGCGAGGCAGCTCGAGGCGATGATTGCGGCGTTTGCCGCAAGCCAGCAAGTGCAGCAGCTGCCAACAGCTGCGATAGTCGGCAAGGTGAACGTAGGGAAGTCAACGCTTCTAAACGCGCTGCTTGCTGAGGACCGTGTGATAACAAGCGAGGCTCCGGGAACGACACGGGACAGGATCGACGCAGACCTCGCCCTTTTGTCGGGCCGAAGGGTGCGCCTCAGCGACACCGCAGGGCTGGTCGTTCCCAGAGACGAGCTCGATGTCAAGGCAAGGGCTAAGATGGAGGGTGCGGCCCGCGACGCGGACGTTTTGGTGATGGTCTTCGACGTCTCGTCACCGCTTGAGGATGAGGACGTGCAGCTCGTTGAAACGTGGGGCGCAAGACCTGCCGTGCTGGTCCTGAACAAGACTGACCTAGGCGAGCGTTGGGACCCGAGCGTCCTTGTGGCCAGGTGCGAGGACTTGGCGCGAGCGCCGGTGGTCCGGACGTGCGCGATTTCGGGTTTTGGACTCGACGAGCTAGAGACGTCGCTGGATAAGTTGCTCTGCGCGTTGCTGCCAAAGGTGCGAAGTGAGGCCTGCGTTGTGGGGACAGTCAGAAATGAGCGGCTGCTTCGGAGGGCACGGGATGCGATCAACACGGCGATCAAGGCATCCCAGGCCGGCCCGTGGCCGGAGTTTGCCAGCAGCGATCTGGGCGCGGCTCTCGGCGCTTTTAACGAGTTTTTGGGCATAGATGTGGGGGTTGATATACTTGATGAGATATTCTCGCGGTTCTGCATCGGGAAGTGAGCGGTTCGCAGCAGTCGGCTGCGGGGTCGCTAGGGACGTGCGAGCTGGCCGGATATGTTGGCAGTAAAACGATTTATAGGAGCTGAGACACTCGGCAGAGATGATGGGCGCTTCGTATGACGTTGTAGTGGTTGGAGCCGGGCACGCTGGCTGCGAGGCGGCGCTTGCTGCCGCCAGGATGGGTTGTTCCGTTCTGCTTGTTACGCTAAACGCGGACAAGGTGGCAGCGATGTCCTGTAATCCGGCGATAGGCGGCATCGGGAAGGGACATATCGTTCGGGAGATCGATGCTCTCGGCGGCCAGATGGCTCAGGTTATTGACCAGACAGGCATCCAATTTCGATTGCTCAACAGGCGGAAAGGCCCGGCGGTGCGCGGTCCGCGCGCGCAGGCGGACAAGGCTGGCTACTCCAGGCGGTTCAAGCAGGTGATCGAGTTGCAGGAGGGGCTTGACTTGGTGCAGGACGAGGTGCTCGAACTTTTGGCGCCTTCTGGCCGGGTGGAGGGTGTCCGATGCTTGTTCAGGGGTGAGATCACGGCTAAATCGGTCATCGTCTCGGCCGGGACCTTCCTTGCCGGGATGATGCACATCGGGACCGATTCGTTTGCCGGCGGGCGCCTCGGGGACCCGTCCTCGAGCGAGCTAGGCAAGTCGCTGAAACGGCTGGGTTTTGAGCTGCTGCGGCTGAAGACTGGGACGCCCCCGCGGTTGGACGGCCGGACGATTGATTTCGAGAAGCTGACGCCTCAGTCGGGGGACGACCCGCCGCCGAAGTTCTCCTTCGTCATCCCAGAATGCAACGGCAACAAAGTGAATTGCTACCTCGCAAGGACCACACCAAAGTGCCACAAGATAATACGCGAGAATCTCGAGCGGTCGGCGCTGTTTTCGGGCAAGATCACGGGTGTCGGCATCCGGTATTGCCCGTCGATCGAGGATAAGATCAAGAATTTCCCACATCGCGAGGCGCATCACATATTCATAGAGCCTGAGGGCCTTGCGACGGACGAATACTATGCGAACGGCTTCGCAACGAGCCTTCCTTATGATGTTCAGGTTGCGATGCTCAGGGCGGTTCCGGGGCTTGAGGAGGTCAAGATCACGCGCCCTGGCTATGCGATAGAGTATGACTTCATTCAGCCTACGAACCTCCATCCCTGGCTCGAAACGCGCCGCATCGCTGGCCTTTTTCTCGCTGGCCAGATCAATGGCACCTCAGGTTACGAGGAGGCGGCGGGCCAGGGCCTTATCGCAGGAGTCAACGCCGCACTGAAAGTTCGCGGCGACAGGCCTTTCGTCATCTCTCGGCGAGAGGCCTATATCGGCGTGATGATCGACGATCTCGTTACTTTAGGGTGCAGAGAGCCATATCGAATGTTCACCGCTCGCTCAGAGCATCGCCTGCTGCTAGCGGCGGACACGGCTGACGAGCGGCTGATGGGCTATGGGCATCAATTTGGCCTGATAAGCGACGAGGCTTATGGTTATATGATGGAGAGAAAGCGGGCGAGAGAGCGGGAGATGCACGCCCTCAAAAGATCGCATCCTAAAGGCCGACACGGACACGCCAGATTCGCCGGGGCAAGCATGCTTGAACTGCTGAGGCGCCCCGAGTTCCGCTATGCTGACCTGACCGACAGGTTCGGGTTTGAATCGAACCTATCGCAGGCCGACCGCGATATTTTAGAGATGCACGTCAAGTATGAGGGCTATATCAGGCGAGAGGAGAGTCAGCTGGCTGACGCGGCGAAGCTCGACAGGATCAAGATTCCCAAGGAGACCGATTTTGAATGCGTGCCTGGTCTCCGAGCCGAGATCAAGGAACGACTTGCCGAGTCGAGGCCGGAGACTCTCGGCGCGGCCAGAAGAATCCCTGGCATGACGCCGGCTGCGATATCAGTCCTTTCCATACATATTGCTGGCCGCGGGAACCAGGGCGACACATCTGAACCCGACGAACTGGTCCCAGTCGTCCGGCGCCCTCCAATCTCGACGGGATGACCTGATGTCCCATGTGGGACTGTCGTAGGAGCCGCCGCGGACAACCTTTATTGTCCCAAGTTCTGGGCCAGTTGGGTTTTCGTGAGGCGATGCTTGGTAGTAATCCGAGGCGTACCAGTCAGAGCAGAACTCCCAGACGTTGCCGGCCATGTCATAGCAGCCGTAGGGGCTTTTGCCGTTGCCTGTGCCAGGGTTAAGGCCGTTGTAATACCCTACTGGCGAGGTGAACTGGAAACCGTCCGCATCTGCCGCAGCGTCCCCCGCGTGTAGATTGGCTAACCACAAGCCGCCGTAGTTCGGCAAGCTGTCTCCCCAGGGGAACATCCGGTGCGTGGGGCCCTTGGCCGCCTTCTCCCACTGCGCCTCGGTGGGGAGCGACTTGCCAGCCCACACGCAATAAGCCTGCGCCTCTTGCTGAGAGATGCCGACCACAGGTTGGTCGGGCTGGTTGAAATTATCATCATCCCAAAAGGCCGGCTCCGGGTTGCCCGTGTCCAGCACGAACTTCCTGTATTGGCTGTTGGTGACCGGGTAGCGGTCGATGTAATAGCTGTCCAGCCAAACCTGGTGCACCGGCGCCTCATCGCTCATAGTGCCGTTCTCCGTGCTCCCCATTGTGAACTCGCCGGCCGGCACGAGAACCATTCCCGGAGGCGCCTGCGGCGAATCGACCGTGATGGTTATTATATCCCAAGCCATCTGACCCCTGGAATCTCTGGCAAGGGCAGTGCAGTAGTAACGGCCTTCCGTTGTATATGTGAACTCCGGCGCCCTTGCTGTGGCGTCAACCTTGCCGTCACCCTGAAAGTCCCATTCGTAGGTGTATGGCTCGAAGCCGCCCTTCGCTATCGCCATGAACGACACGTGAAGCGGGGCGTTGCCCGAATCAGGATCGGCCACGGCCTCCACGGAAAGCTTGGCCGACACGTTTATCGTGAGGTAATCGTCCGCCTCAGTCCCCTGAGAATCGACGACGGCGAGCACCGCCTCGAACATCCCCGGCGTCTCGTACTCGTGCTGGACGTCCTGGCCTTGAGCGTCAAACGTGCCGTCCGACTCAAAGTCCCAATAGAACCAGTAGGGAGCAATACCGCCGGTCGCATCTCCATGGAAACTGACGTTCAGCGGCGCCGCGCCGCGCATCGGGTTGGCGCTGGCAAAAGCTGCAAGCGGCTCCTCCGCGCTGGTCACATTTACCGAGACCTGGCCGTAGTCCCCGAAGATAGTTGTCTCGCCAGCCCTCGTGAGGACGCCATACCAGGTGTAGGTCCCCAACGATGTCTCGGCAACCTGCGTCTCGAACAGCATCGTCGGGTTCAGACTGAACTGCGCCGGAAGCGTAGCCGTGAGCCATTCAGGTCTTGTCGTGAAGCTCGGCCAAAACAAGTAGGCGCCGCCCGGCGTCCTCAGAATCAGATAAAAATCGACCTCGACCTCTTGATCAGGGTTCTCCGCACTGACCCAGATCTGAAAATCGTCCCCCCGGTGCAACTCCAGCTTGTTGGCATAAACCTGAACAGAAGGCGCAGCTGCCGCAGGAATAGCAACAGCCAACACAAGTAAACTGACGAAAACAACATATAAAGACAATAATCTAGCCATTTGAGTAGTACCTCTTTGACGCAGCAAGTCAAAAACAAAACCGGCCAATAATCTCTATAATGATTTTTACCAATTCTATGGCTTATGTCAAACATCGTGTAGCGCCATCCCCGCCTTGACTGAACTGCCCGATATCAATAGTCTTGGCCGCGATGCGTGTGCTTTGAATGGGCTATTGCTGACGAGGGGTTCGTGGACATTTTTCTCTGGATTCTGTTTGCGATTTCGACCGCCATAATTGCCTCGGTTCTCTTTTTTTATTCCTGTTTGGCCAGATGCTTGGCCCGGCGCAGAAGCCCGATTGTGAGCGTGGTGCCCGACGAGTGGCCGAGCGTGGCGATCTTGGTGCCGGTCTTCAACGAGGAGAAGTTCATAAAGCAGAAGCTCGAGAACACTCTTCAAGTCGATTATCCGAAGGATAAGTTGGCTTATCTCGTTGTTGACAACGGATCAACCGACGAGACAGCCAACATAGTGCGGCGATACCCAGTAACTCTCTTGCAGTCCGAGCGCGGCAAGAATAAGGCGATCAACGCAGGACTTGCCGCGACCGACGCTGAGATAGTCATCGTGAGCGATGTTGACACGACTGTTGAGCCTAGTGCGGTCAAGGAGGTTGTTGGGATGCTGCACGACGACATCGGGGCAGTTTCCGGGCTGGTGAGGCTCCAGCAGGAGAGAATACCATACATGAGAAGCAAGCTCCGGTTTCATGTCTCGGACTGGGAGATGAGATACACAGAGGGCCTGATCGATTCTGCGTGTAGCCTCGATGGGCGTTTTTTGGCGTTTCGGCATAGTCTAGTCCCCAGGCTGCCTGACGAGGCGATCATCGACGATTTGGAGATCACGTTCATCGTTAGGAAGCAGGGCTACAGGTGCGTCGTGTCCAAGAGCACGCTCGTGTTAGAGGGCTGTCCCGAGACAATGTGGGCGGAGATGGTGCAGATTCGCCGTCGGGTCTGCACTACGCTGGTTACTATGGCTCACTACTGGACGATGGTTGGGAACCCGCGCTACGGCTTCTTCGGGGCAGTTACTCAGCCGTTTAGGAGGGCGTTTGCGCTAACGCTGCCTGCTTTCGTGGTCTTTGATCTGGTGTTCTTGAGCTGCAAGTTTGGGCTATGGGTGTTGTGGATAGCTTTGGGCGGGGCCATTCTGCTCATCGCTCTGGGAGAGGTATTCTCCTTCTTGCAGTTTGCGGGGATAATACTCGGGTGGTTTCAAGTAATGTTGGGGCGTGTGAAGCCGGGCGGACTATGGCAGCGCATCCAGAGGAACAGCTGAGTGCGTGTTCTGTTTCTCTACCCCTATGCGGCTGGGAGCGTTGCCAGCTTTGTTCGGCCCGCTAACATCATAAAGCGGCTTCTTGCGAGCGGCGTCAAGATAACGCTGGCTACGGTGTGCCACCTGCGTCGCGCCTCGACGGACATCAACCTGTCATTGCTTGAGTTTCCTTATCTCAAGAGCGTTCCGCATGTGAGACTGTTTGCCGAGAGGGGGGCGATCTTGAGAAACGCTCTGATCATCAACCGGCTGCTTAGGTCGCACGACATCGTTCACCTTCAGAAGTGTCATCCCACTATATCCCTCCCGGCCGCGATCGCGTCAGCCCTCAGTGGCAAGCCTCTCCACTACGACTGGGATGACAACGAGACCGAAATACTTAGGAGCATGGTCTCCGATGGAGGGGCGAGCGTTGCGCAGTTTAGGGAGTTTGCATTCGTCGAGCGGCGGCTCGTGCAGATTGTTGATACAATTTCCGCTGCAAGCCAGCGGCTTAGGTCTCTAGCCCTGGGATATGGCGCGTCCCCCGAGGCCGTGTTTGACGCCCCGGTGGGGGCAGACCTCTCGCTCTTTGCGCCTCGCAGGTTCAGCCGGGAGAAGCTGGATTCTCTGGGGGTGAGGCCACCGATGGTTCTGTATCAGGGGCAGCTTGAGGAGGCGTCGTTTGCGGAGGCATTCATCGAGTGTGCTGCGCAGGTGACAGACGCTATTCCCGAGGCGCAGTTCTTAGTGGTTGGGGGAGGCGCAAAGCTAAAACGGCTTCGGGAGCTTGCGATGGCGAACCGCGTGTCGGTGACATTCACAGGATACATATCGCACAGGAGGGTGGCGGACTATGTAAGCGCTGCGGCGGTATGTGTCGCGACATTTCCTGACACGGAGCTTGCTCGGTGCAAAAGCCCGCTGAAAATAGCGGAGTATTTGGCGTCTGGCAGCGCTATCGTCGCGAGCGAGGTGGGGGATGTTCCGAGAATGGTCTCAGGTGCGGGTGTTTTGGTGCCACCGAATGACGTTGGCGGTCTTGCGGAGGGGATAGTGTTGTTGCTGCGAGATGCCAATCTGAGGGCGAAGTTGGGGGCGTTGGCGAGGAGGCGAGCGGAGCAGGAGTTCAACTGGGAGAGAACGACCGCAAGCATCCTGTCGGCATATAGGCAGGCGCTTGAACACCGGAGAAGGGCTCAGGCTAATCCATCTGCAATGTCCGGGGAGGCTCGCCATTGAGCGGCTGTCCCAGCTGGTGTAACGTAAGCGCCTTGCGGTACATTTTTTTTGCCTCGTCCTGCTCACCCAGCTCATAAAGGACGTCCGAGAGGCGTTTGTAGTTGGCCGCTGTTTGGGACAGGAAAAGAGCCTTCTCGTAACAGCCCTTAGCACGAAGCAGCGAATCTGGGCCGCCCTGTTCCTTGTAGATCTCGCCGAGCATCGCGAGCGCTCTGGCGTGCTCGTGCGGGTGTTGATGCTCCATATAGCGTCTCAGCACGTTGGTAAAGGCCCCAATGGCGCGGTCGTATTGCTTTGCAGCAAGCCATACCACTCCCTCTGAGTAGTTGTCTCCAACCTGAGCGAACAGCTCCGCAGCATCTTTGTATTTTCCCAGACGGGCGTTGAGCACGGCCGCCTCGCCCGCCTGCGACCCTACGTCCGGCCGGCGCTGCTCGCCGGCGCCGGCGTCACGGTCGTGGCGGCGCTGCTCTGGGCGCTCACCTTCCTCGGCATCTACCGCCACCAGATCAGCCGCGTCGAGGCGAGCCGGCTGGCGACCGGCTACCACAACGCCAACCGTTTCGAGATCC
>CAZKNE010000020.1:0-13184 GCA_964554005.1 uncultured bacterium
CGGTTTTGGAGCTGGATATGCGGCCAGCATGATAAATCGGATGGGAGAATGACATGAAAGTTGCATATTTTGATTGTTTCTCCGGGGCCGCCGGGGATATGTTTATCGGCTCTTTGCTGGATGCTGGCCTATCACTTGATCGGCTCGAGGCCGAGCTGCGCAAGCTCAAGGTCTCGGGGTTCAAGGTTAGAGCCGCGAAAGGCATGAAGGGGGCACTGTCCGGGACGAAATTCAATGTAGAGGTAGATGAGGGGCACGTGCATCGACACCTGCATCACATAATCGAGATGCTCGACCAGAGCGAGCTGAGCGACGCTGTTAAGGCCAAGAGCAAGACGGTCTTCGAGCAGGTCGCGAAGGTTGAGGGTGGCATTCACCAAAAAGACGTTGAGGCGATTCATTTTCACGAGGTAGGAGCACTTGACTCCATAGTTGACATCATTGGCTCCATTGCTGCGCTCGAGCTATTGGGCATCGAGAGGGCATATTGCTCCAGGATTCACGTCGGAACTGGTTTTGTGAAGTGCCAGCATGGCGAGATTCCGGTTCCTGCGCCGGCGACCCTTGCGCTGCTCAAGGGGCTTCCAGTCTATTCGCGTGGGATCGAGGCGGAGCTTGTTACGCCGACCGGTGCGGCACTTCTGCGGAATCTCTGCGTCGCTTTCGGACCTATGCCGCCGATGAAGGTGGATGCCATTGGTTACGGGCTTGGCACGAGGGACCTTGAGATACCGAATATGTTGAGGGTCGTGATCGGCGATACGGACACGGGCGAGTACGATCACGATCAGGTCGTTCTTCTCGAGACTAACATCGATGACATGAGTCCGGAGCTTCTGAGCGCCGCCTGCGAGGCGCTCTTTGGTGAGGGTGCTCTCGATGTGTTCGTAACGCCGGCGGTGATGAAGAAGGGGCGGGCGGGGTTCATACTCAGCGTTCTCACGTCGCACGATAGGCTCGATGATTGTCTCAGGGCGGTGTTTGTGCACACCAGCACGCTCGGAGTGCGAGTTAGCGAGGTGAATCGTAGGAAGCTCTTCAGAGAGAACAGCCTCGTTGACACCGAATATGGGCGGGTAACAGTTAAGATCGGCAGGACTTCAGATGAGGTTATGAATGTGGCTCCGGACTATAAGTCGTGTCGGGATGCCGCCCTTCGAGCGCACGTGAGCCTGAAGGAAGTCTATGATGCTGCAACGTTGGCAGCGAGAAAGAGTCTGGGCAGCGCGAGCTGATGAATAGGAGCATCTCATCGCGCAGCAAGGGTCTATGTTGGCATCTGCCAGGGACCGGACTTTCTTTTGCGACTCAAGTGGCGCATCACCCAGTAGGGCGTTAGAACGTAGATGTATGCCGACTGGAGGCACAGCAGCATGAGCATCTTCAGGTATAGGAACGGCCTTGTCCAAAGAAACCTGATGAAGCGAGCCATCTTGAGCGCTGGCTGGACAAGAGCCCGGTGGTAGAGAAGGACGCGCAACGGGTGTCTGTGGACGGACCTTCTGTAAAGGCTCGGATGCCGCTCGTATAGGTAAAACTCGCTCTCAAGGTTCCTGGTGCGAGTCAGGAGCTTTCTCATTGTAGTGGGTCTGGGCGGATGGGCGACCACGGCCTTCGGCGCAAAACCTATCTCGCCGATGCTCTCTATCTTGAATGTTATGTCCCAGTCCTCGTTATCCGGTGTGCCGATGAGGCGACATCCGGGGTAGGGGAAGGACTCCTCGAACATGCCAACCTTGAGCAGGGGTCTCCTCCTGTATGCAACGTTGCACGTCGGATAGCTATAGCTGAGGTTGTTCTCGACCTGATGTGTAAACGGCGTGATTCGCTCAGGCTCCGAGACCGTTTTGCCGCCCACGCCCAGGTGGCCCGGGTGTTCGGCAAAATGCCTGTCGATTGCGCTTAACCAGCCGCTTGCAGGCACGCAGTCCGAATCTGTGAACGCGACGACTTCAAACCTCGCAGCCAAGATGCCGGCATTTCGAGCCCGTGAGGCGCCGCCTCGCTCATTGTGCAGATATGTTAGCCGGGTGCCACGCGCCTCGAGCCGGCGGGCGAAATGTTTGACTACGGCATCCGTCCCGTCTGTCGAGCCATCGTCGGCGACCACCACCTCGAACTGAGACGGGTCGAAATCCTGACCGAGCAGACCCTCGAGGCAGGCCGGAAGGAGGTCTCTGCTGTTGAACGTGGGGACTACGACGGATATTTGCACCGCTCTACTCCGTCAGGCCTAAAATCCTCTTGATGACTTCCTTGGTTGAGTGTGACTTGGGATCGCCGCAGATCACCGTCCGTCCCCCGTAACTCCTCACAATCTCCCGCTCGGGCACGGTCTGCTCGGTATAGTCGGTTCCTTTCGCGTGAATGTGCGGCCTAAGTCGCTCGATAACGCCTGAGACGTCATAACCCGAGAAGATGCAGACCCAGTCGGTCGATTGCAGCCCGGCGATTATCTCGGCCCTCGCATCCTCGCCTAGGACCGGCCTGCCAGGGCCTTTCAGCTTCCTGACCGAGGCGTCATCGTTGACCGCGACCACGAGATAGTGTCCAAGTGCTCTGGCTGCCTCAAGATAGCGCGTATGGCCCACGTGCAGAATGTCGAAGCAGCCGTTGGCGAGAACGATCGTCTTGCCGTTCTCCTTCAGCGCGGCAACTATCTCCTCAAGCTCAGCCAGCGTCCTTCGCTTCCCAAAGTAATAATCCATTCCCAAGTCAACAGCCTCGTGAGGCAAGAAGTATCGATCCACGAAGGACACGAAGGGCCACTAAGGTAATCTTGTCTTCGTGGACACATCTTCTATGATCACGCGAGTGACAGATCGATCTTGTCAAGCACCGAACCGTCGAGATTGCCAACTATTGTGATCCCGAGCTCTCCATCTGAGAACAGCAGCCGGACCAGCTCGTTGACAGAATCCTTCGTAACGGCATCTACGCCAGCGCAGATCTCGTCGAGCGAGAATACCTTGCCGAAATACGCCTGCCCCCTGACGAGGCGCATCACGCGGGCGTATGTCGACTCGAGCGCAAGCATAAGACCGCCCTTCAACTGCTCTTTGGTCTGGCTTATCTCCTCATCTGTTACGCCGTCTTGAGTGAGCGTCCTGAGCTCCTGCACGATCAACTTCACAAGACGCCGCAGGCTCGCCTCCGCGCTGGCCGAATGGATGGCAAAGAGCCCGCCATCTCTTCTCCTGATCGAAAAAGTGCCAATCGAGTAGCAGAGCCCATGTTTCTCCCTTATCTCCTGAAACAACCTGCTGCTGATGCCGCCGCCAAAAAGCGTGTCCAAGACCGCAAACTCGTAGCGATACGCGTTATCGTAGGGCAGACCTTTGACGCCCAGACACAGGTTAATATGATCAAATTTTCTGTTATAGACCTTGCGCTTGGGCATATACGTGGGCGGGCCGAAGTCTGCCTCGTCACTGGGGTTGCCCGGGGGAAGCTGGCCGAAGGCGGCAGTGGCGGCCTCAATGAAGCGGGCGGTGTCGATATGCCCGCTGCACGCTACGATCATGTTCTTGCCCACATAGTGCTTCTCGTAATACTCGACTATCGTATCGCGAGCGAGGCCTCGGACGGTTTGGTCCGTGCCCAAGATGAGCATCCCGCTCGGGTGTCTCGGCCACGCGTCCTTAACATATTGATCGAAAGCGTTTGAGCCCGGGTCGTTCATCTCCCTGAGTATCTCGTCCAACACGACCTTGCGTTCAAGCTCGATGTCCCTCTCCAAGAAGCGAGGCGCCGTAACTAGATCGGAGAGCACGTCCACACCCAGCCCGAGGTGCTTGTCCAGTATCTTCGCCGAGAACGTCGTCGCCTCGTGGTCGGTCCAGGCGTCAAGCACGCCGCCGACGCCCTCAATCGCCCTTGCGATGTCCTTGGCGCTGCGGCGCTCTGTTCCCTTGAAGACAAGATGCTCTATGAAGTGCCTGACGCCCGCATCCTGCGTCCAATCAGCCGGCGGTGTGGTGCTGGTCCATACTGCGATCGACGCCGATTTAACGTGCTCAAGCCGCTCTGAAAGCAGCGTAACACCATTGTCAAGCACAAGCTTCTCAATCACCATACAGACTCAACCGAGAAATAAGGCTGGACGATGAGCAAAGAGCCCAACTCCGAAAAACTGTGCAAGTGAGACCCCTTGTCCGCTATATTCGGCTCAGACATCGAGATTCCTAACAAGAAGCGCGTTCTGTTCGATGAACTCCCGCCGCGGAGGAATCTGGCTCCCCATTAACATGGTGAACAGCTCGTCAGCCGCGAGAGCATCCACAATCGCTACCTGCACCAGTGTTCGCTTGGCTGGCTCCATCGTGGTCTCCCAAAGCTGATCGGGGTTCATCTCGCCCAAACCCTTATATCGCTGAATAGCCAGGCCCTTGCTGCCGACAGTCTTGATAGCGTCCATAAGCGCATCGTACGACTCGATCTGCACCTCCTTGTCATTCGCCATGAGCACCAAGGGAAGTTTCCATAACTGATCCTTGAGCTCAATGTAGTCCCGATACATCCCGGACGAGACAAAAAACCAATTGATCCGAGAGAGCCTCGAAGTGGGCTTGCGGTGGTCCGTAACCATTATCTCATAAAGTCCTGAATCGTCGCTAGGCAAAAGCCGGACCGCCAGGTCAATCGCCTGCTCGCTGACCATTTGTTTCACGCGAGATTTCAGCTCATTCGCAGCATCGCTCGTCTCGAAAACGCTCTCATCATTAACGTCAAGCTCAACAAGGGCGTCCACAAGCTCGACTGGCAGGCCGATCTTGCTGATGCGATTCAGGGCATCGCTGTACTTCACAACTTTCCTAAGATATGCCCTGAGCTCCTTGCCCTGAAGCTCGCTGCCATCGTTCTTAAGAACTGCCCCCTCCGAACCACGTTCCAAGAGATACTGCTCGAGGTCCTTATCTTGCCTCATGTACCTCTCCTTCTTGCCTGCCCTCACCTTATATAGCGGAGGCTGGGCGATAAACAGGCGACCTGTCGTTATGATCTCCTTCATATACCTGAAGAAAAACGTCAACAACAGTGTCGTGATATGCGACCCGTCAACGTCAGCGTCCGTCATGATTACTATCCGACCGTAACGCAGCTTGTCGATCGCAAACTGCTCATTGCCAACGCCTGCCCCGAGCGCGGAGATGATCGTCTTGATCGCATCGTTAGCAAGCATCTTGTCCTGGCTGACCTTTTCCACGTTGAGTATCTTGCCTCTGAGCGGCAAGATCGCCTGAAACGTGCGATCGCGACCCTGTTTCGCGTTACCTCCCGCCGAATCGCCCTCAACCAGAAGAATCTCTGTCTTCTCGGGGTCGCGCTCCGAGCAATCGGCAAGCTTCCCAGGCAGCGGGCTGGACTCCAGCACGCTCTTGCGCCTCGAGAGTTCCCTCGCGCTCCTTGCCGCGGTCCTAGCCTTTGCCGCGTTCGCAACCTTGCTGGCCACTTTTCTGGCCTCGGTAGGATTCTCCTCCAAAAAGGTCCGCAGAAACTCGCCTACCGCCGACTCGACAATCCCTTTAACCTCGCTGTTGCCGAGCTTCGTCTTGGTCTGGCCCTCAAACTGAGGGTGTCGAAGCTTGACGCTCAACACGGCGATCAGGCCCTCACGAACATCGTCCCCGGACGGCAGCTCCTTGAGGTCCCTGAAGACCTTGTTCTTCTGACCATACGCGTTTATCGTCTTCGTCAACGCAGCCCTAAAGCCCGAAAGATGTGTCCCACCCTCCTTTGTCATCACGTTGTTCGCAAACGACAAAATCTGGCTCGAATAGCCATCATTGTAGCCTATCGCGAGGTCTATCCCGACGTCCTCCACGTGCGTCAAAAACGAAAGCGGTTTGAACAGCAACTGACGCCGCTCCGCCCGATTCAGGTCCGAAACAAACGAGGCAAGACCTCCCGTTGTCCGGTAGACCTCCTGCCTGCCGGTCCTGCTGTCCCCGAGCTCGATGCGAAGCCCGCGGTTCAAGTACGACAGGTTTTTTAGCCGCCGAGCAATAGTGTTAAACTGTATCTCCGTGTCCTCGAATATGCTCCTATCGGCCAAAAACCGTATCTTAGTCCCATGTAATCTGGTCCCGCTGACCGCCTTGAGCTCGCTCACAGAAAACCCTCGCTTGTAGCTTTGGCGATAAATCTTCCCATCTCGTTTGATCTCGAGCTCAAGCCATTCTGAAAGCGCATTCACGACCGACAAACCTACGCCATGAAGCCCACCAGAAACCTTGTACGCACCAGCATCGAACTTGCCGCCAGCGTGCAGCGTCGTCATCACAACCTCCGCCGCCGACTTCTGCTCGCCCTCGTGCCAATCCACTGGAATGCCCCTCGCATCGTCAGAAACCGTCACTGAGTTATCCGAATGGACAGTTACCTTGATGCTAGTGCAGAAACCAGCCATCGCCTCGTCAACGCAGTTATCCACGATCTCATAAACGAGATGGTGAAGGCCATACTCGTCCGTGCTGCCTATGTACATCGCCGGCCGTTCACGAACCGCCTCGATGTCGCCCAGAACCTTTATGCTCTCTGCGTTATACGCCGAGTCTCCTCGCTCCTCCTCCGGAACCTCAACCACGGAGCTCGAATCTGCATCATCTCGCCCAGGTTCGGCGCGCAGCTCTTTGTCTTTTTCTTCCATCAAAACTCCCCTATTGTTGGTGTCTTTTTCTTCTTACAGATATTAGGTCAAAGTATCCTCTGGGTCAAGTTATCAATCGTCAAAGTCTCACCGCGGACCGCACGTAACTTCAGCTCGTCCCTTGTTTCCTCCAATTGAGCAAGGTTGTCGGGATTTTCGTCTCGAGGCCGCGTTTCAGACCTGCATCGCGATCTTGTAGTGGCACCGCTTGCCGTGCCTTTATGCTTCTAGGGCGGGGCAGGCACCGCCAATAAATCACCCGAGGCGCTCGACTGCCCACAGACCTTGTCGCTGGCATCTTTGCTGAGGTATGATTGCACTATGGTCTGGTGGAGAAGGTCCCTCAAAAGCACGAACGGATTGCGCAAGTCTGGTATTCCCAACTATCGGAATATCGCCTCAGTCCTTTTTCATTTACCCAACTTCGCGAGGCTATATTGGTCTCTTTTCTGGGACAAGAGAGCGCCTGTCCTGCCCAAACTCGTCCTTCTCCTAGCCATAATCTACTTCGTCTCCCCACTCGACTTGATTCCGGACTTCGCCATCCCAGGCCTGGGATACATCGACGACCTCGCCATCCTCGTCCTCTCATTTCGATACTTCATCAAGGCGATGCCTCGAGAACTTCTGGCCGAGAAGGTTGGTAAAATCGACCGGGACTTGAGGCAATGAGAGCCTCTACTCGCAGCAGGGCCAGCGTCTCACGAGCGATCGCAGCCTCTTTCCAAGGCCTGTTTGAGCTGGTGTTCAGGTCGAGCTGCCTTCTGTGCGGCAAGAGCCCATCGAGCTCACTGGTCTGTCCTGACTGCGCCTCGACCTTCCAGCGCCTGGGCGAGGCGTGCTGCGCAAAGTGCGGCAGGCCTACCTTCGAGCCGAGCGCGGTCGAGGACGTCCGCTACTTCGTATGTGAAACATGTCTTAAGAAAAGGCCGCATTTCGACCGAGCAGTCTCGACCTTCCTCTACGAGGGAGCGATGCGCAACGCCATTCTGGCGTTCAAATATCGAAAACGCTTCAGCATTAAAGACGTGCTCGGCCCTCTCTTTGCTCGCTACCTCCCCGGCCGTCTCGAGAACGGTGGCGCCGGCGAGGCGATTGGGGCCGACCTGATAATCCCCGTGCCGCTGCACGTCTCGCGTCTTCGGGAGCGCGAGTTCAACCAGTCAGCGGTCCTGGCCAATTACTTGAGCAAGGCAATGAACGTTCCCGTGCGGGACGAGGTGCTCGCGAGGACCAGGGCAACGGAGTTTCAGAGCACGCTCTCCCGCGCTAAGCGCATCGCGAATGTGAAAGGCGCGTTCAAGGTCATCCAGAGAGAACTTGTCGAGGGAGCGAACGTCCTTTTGGTTGACGACATATTCACATACGGCACAACGGCTAACGAGTGCGCAAAAGTGCTCAAGAAGGCAGGAGCCAAGTCAGTGATCGTTGGCACGCTCGCCACGCCACCACTGAGCCATAGCATTGACGATGGCGATTACGAAGATGAGGATGTGCCATTATGAGCATCGTCGGCGCAATAGACCAGCTTGTAGTCGGCCAGATGCGGATTCTATTGAGGGACCAGGACGTCCAGCATCCTCGGTTGACGCTGAAGGTCGGAGACCTGCTGAAGGGCAAGGTGTTGAAAGTTCTCCCGGACGGGCGCGCGATCATCTCGTTCAAGGGAACGAGCGTCGTGGTAAGGCCCAAGGTGGCGCTATTGCCGAAAGAGGAGGTATTCGTGAGAGTCCAGACCTTGGGCAACGAGATAAGCCTCGGCCTTTTGTCTAAACACGCGAAGGTAGAGGGCGAATTCTTGCGCACACTCGCCCAGGTCTGGCGATCGAACGCCTCGATCGGGAAGCTCACTGACCTGTTAAGAGAGGCGGCCGCTCCGCTGCGTGCGGGAGGCGAACTTCGGTCAAGCGAGCTCTCGCTGATCGATCGGATACTAGCCCTTCTTGGGTCTCAAGAGAGCGCCGATCCTGCGGCGATCGCCGAGAGGCTGTCCTCGTTCGCAAGGCTGTTCGGGCTGATGCACGAGGCAACGATAGCCCGGGCGATTCTGCTCGGCACACCGTTTATGCTCCTCAAGCGGCAGCTTCAGAAGACGCTGAAGCCAAACCTGGAGAAGCTCGTCAAGATGCTCTCGCGTCGGCTATCTGGCCCGACCGTCCGCGGTCCTGCGGCCAGGGCGCAAATAGAGCGGCTATTAAACCTTTGCAGCAGCCTTTATGACAACGTCGAGTTTCAGCAGCTCGCCAACCATTTCCTGAACCAGAAAAACGCGCAGCTTTACATGCAGCTTCCCCTGTTGTGGCAAGGGGAGAGCGGCGTGGCAGAGCTCATGGTCAGTTCTAGAAAAGAGGATGCAAGGAACGGGCGGATCAATCCGGACCGATGCCAGGTCTCGCTCTTGATCGATCTCTCTGGCCTGGGCCGAGTCAAGGCGGTCGCCGCAATTAACAATCGCACCGCAAGCTGCCTGTTTGCGACAGAGAAAAAGGCTGTCAAGGACCTCATCGTCAAACACTCAGCAGAGCTCGTTGACCGCCTCACCGCGGTCGGTTTCAAGACTGTCGGGCTGAGGGCAATGGTCAGCCTAAACCCGCTCCCGAGGCAGTTGGAGTCGTTTGGCGAGCTCTTCGCAACACGAGGCCCAGCCTTTGACGTCAAGGCGTGAGTGGCGCACACTCCGCCTCGTTTAATCTTGAATTGGATGGGTGCGAAAAGCTGGACAGGACAATAAAGAGAATGGATAAAAAACTCAAGAAACTACTCAAGGAAATCGTCGGGGCCGAGAACTTCAGCGAGGGCGAGGCGGAGAGGTCCTGCTATTCCTATGACGCCACCCGGCTTCAATTTGCACCGGACCTAGTCGTTTGGGCAGAGACCACCGAGCAGGTCGCCGGGGTCCTGCGGCTCGCCAATGAGCATCGGATACCAGTCTTCCCCCGAGGTGCAGGCACCGGCTTCACAGGCGGCTCGATCCCCACTAAGGGCGGGATTGCGCTGTGCCTGACCAAGATGAACCAGATCAAGAGCATAGACGTTGCCAATCTCGTGGCTACTGTCGAGCCGGGCGTTGTCAACGCTGACCTCAGAAAGGCCGTTGAGAACAAGGGACTCTTCTACCCACCCGACCCGGCGAGCCTCAACTTCTCGACCATTGGCGGCAACGTCGCCGAGTGCGCCGGCGGCCCAACATGTGTCAAGTATGGCGTAACCAGAAACTACGTGCTCGGCCTCGAGGTGGTCCTGCCGACGGGGGAGACGATCCGTGTGGGTCGCCCACTGGTCAAGAACGTGGCTGGCTATGACCTCGTGCGGCTTCTCTGCGGGTCCGAGGGCACGCTCGGGATTATCACCCAGATCAACCTCCGTCTGATTCCGCTACCAGAAGCCAAGACAACAATTATGGCAGTCTTCCCCTCCGTCGCCGCGGCCGCAAGGACGGTAGCCAAGACGATCGAATCGCGGATTCTCCCATCCGCACTCGAGTTCATGGACGGAACTTGCATTCAAGCGGTCGAACGGCACACCCAGATGGGCCTCCCCGCCAATGCTGGCGCTATCCTGATCATCGAGGCCGATGGACCCGCACGGGTGCTTGCTGACCAACGTCAACGCATCGAGTCGGTCTGTAAAGAATGCGGCGCTGTCTCGGTCGAATCTGCCGACGACGAGGATGCCCGAGAGGAGCTCTGGAAGGCGAGGCGAGCACTCTCCCCAGCCGTGTCAAGCCTCGCGCCTCGTAAGATCAACGAGGACATTGGCGTGCCTCCTTCGCGCATACCGGAGCTTCTGCGGCGAGTGGGTGAGGTGGCGAGGGAGATGGACCTCATTATCGCCAACTTCGGCCACGCAGGGGATGGCAACATTCACGTCAACATTCTCTATGACCCGGAAATAAATGGGATGCAAGCAAGGGCTGAGAAGGCCAGCGCGCGGATTTTTGAGGCCGCGCTTGAGCTCGATGGGACTATCACTGGGGAGCACGGGATCGGGATTACGAAGATCAGCTTTCTTGAAAGGCAGCTTGGCCGGACGCAGCTTGAGCTGATGCGCGGCGTGAAGCGAGTCTTTGACCCAAACAACATCCTGAACCCTGGGAAGGTTTTCTGATGCGGCTCGTTACTACAGTGGCGGCTCTAGAGGAAAATATAGAGCGAGTCCTGATGCGCCTTGAATCTCTGGATTGTGGCTCTTAACTATGCACTCCAGACGTCATACTCGCGCGATAATAGTTCGCAACGTGCAGATCGGCGGGGACGCTCCGGTCTCCGTCCAGTCGATGAGCAAGTGTCCAACTACGGACATCGAGCGCGTCTTAGAGCAGACCCGCACGATGGCATCGGCCGGGTGCGACATCGTGCGCGTCGCGGTTCCGGACGAGGCGGCAGCGCGCGCGGTCAAAACGATAGTCAAAGAGAGCCCAATCCCTGTCGTGGCCGATATTCATTTCGACTACCGGCTGGCGCTCGATACGATAGCGGCCGGGGTGGACGCGGTGCGCATCAATCCGGGGAACATGAAGCGCGATGCCCATCTTAGAGCCGTCGCGGACGCAGCGCTTGCGGCAGGCATACCCCTGCGCATCGGAATCAACAGCGGCTCGCTCGAACGCTCTCTGCTCAAAAAATACGGGGGCCCAACGGCCGATGCAATGGCCGAGTCAGCGCTTTCGTGCGCAGGGAAGTTCGAGCGATGGGGCTTCACCAACATAAAGCTTTCGCTCAAATCACACGATGTGCAGGAGACCGTCACCGCCTACCGGAAGGTAGCTGATGCCTGTGATTACCCTCTACATCTGGGCATCACAGCGACTGGGTCGGGGCTTGAGGCAACGCTGAAATCTGCCATCGGTATCGGGTCGCTTCTCCTCGACGGGATCGGGGACACGATACGCGTGTCGCTCTCCTCGAGGCCTTTGGACGAGGTCGAAGTCGGCGTGGCCATACTCAAGTTGCTGGGGTTGCGCCCGCACGGAGTAGAGCTCGTGGCATGTCCCACGTGCGGGCGATGCAAGGTCGATCTGTTCAATTATCTTGCCACCGTCCGGGAGCAGCTATCGGACCTTGATGCAAACATCACCGTCGCAGTGATGGGATGTGCTGTCAATGGCCCTGGGGAGGCCAGGCAGGCTGACATCGGCATAGCGTTCTCGGGCGACGGAGCTGCAAACCTCTTCCGAAAGGGAAAGCGCTATGCTAACGGCCCGGCGCTCAGAATGGTTGAGCAACTCGTGAGCGATGCGTGCCAGCTCGGGCGCAAAGCATGATCCCGTGTGGGGTCGTGGGTGGTATCGTGTGCGGGTAACAATTGCTGCGGTGCCGGGTAGTGATAAATGTGGGACCCCAGGGTGAGGGTATGCCTTCTGATTCCTGCATACCCGACAGGCATTCCATGTTTTGCGTTCTACATGTTACTGCGTATAATCTCTTTTGTCAGGCAATTATTTGCCGCACGGAGCGGCCGAAAGGCTGAGATGTGGAATGGCTAGCAGAGATGAGATAATCGAGAGAGTTAGGGCGGCGGGCGTGGTGGGCGCCGGCGGGGGAGGCTTTCCCACACACATCAAACTGGCGGCCCACGCTGACGTGCTGATTGCAAACGGCGCAGAATGCGAGGTGCTTTGCTACAGCGATAAGGCCTTGATGGCGGCCCATGTTAAGGAGGTCCTCGACGGGGTATTGCTGGCTGCCGAGGCCACCGGCGCCGGGCGTGTTGTGCTGGCAGTCAAGCAGAAGCACTCGGAGCACATTGCATCTTTCAACAAATATCTCAAGACCTCGCCCTACAGCTCGATCGAGCTTCTGCCTCTGCCGGACGTCTATCCTGTTGGCGATGAGTTCGTGCTCACTTTCGAGGCAACTGGGCGAGTTGTGCCACAGGGCGGTATCCCCATTGATGTCGGCGTCGTTGTCCAGAACGTCGGGACGCTTTACAACATCGCACAGGCCATAAAGGGGATGCCCGTCATTGACCGAATGGTGTCGGTTGCTGGGGAGGTCCCCCGGCCTTCGGTCTTCCTCGCACCGCTCGGCGCCTCGTTCAGCGAGCTGCTACGTTCGGCGGGAGTAACATCGCTGAGGGGGCTTTCCGTTTTAGACGGCGGCGTCATGATGGGGAACTTAGTTGACCCAGCCCGTTCGTTTGTCTCGAAGACAACCACCGCTATCGTCGTCCTTCCTGACGATTCAAGGGCGATTGTCGAGAGGTCGTCTTCGCTTGACCGCACATTCAGAATCGCCAAGTCGGTCTGCGACCAATGCAGCTTCTGCACGGAGCTTTGCCCACGCTACATGCTCGGCCACACCCTGCGACCACACCTTACGATGCGTCGGGTCGGCTTTGCGCTGCCGCACTCAGACGCCGTTCTTGCCGAGGCGCACTACTGCTCGGAATGCGGCATTTGCTCGCTTTATGCGTGTCCTCTTGGCATCTCGCCGAGGCGCGTCAACACGTTCTTGAAAAGCAAGTTCGCGCGGCCCAGAACGAACAGTTCTAAACCCGAGCCGCGGGCGGAGTTCTGGGATAGGCGGCTCCCCTC
>CAZKNE010000021.1:0-13073 GCA_964554005.1 uncultured bacterium
AATAGTTTTCGGCCCTTCCCAAACAGAATGGCTACGGCGGCGAGTATGAGTGTTAGAACGCCGACGTAGCCGCAGAACTCGGCGTAGAGGCCTATCTCGCCCGGCCCCCAGTAGGAGTTGGTGGCGGGAGTGCCAAAGAAGTTGGGGAGAAGAAACGTGATGAGGTTCCTTGCCGGCAGTGAGCCAGCGGTCAGAAACCGGAGGCTAACATTCTGGCCCCGTGTTGAGTGCTCGAGCAGTTCTGCGCTTGGGAGCAGTTGGCACGCCGCCAGCCCGAGGCCGAGGGCCAGACCGCCAGCTATCGCTAGCCAGCGCCCCGCGGAGGCTTTTCTTGAAGAACATCTTCGCTCGAACAGCCTGAAAGCAAGCCACAGGCCAACGGCCAGCAGGACGTAGATAGCAACGTTCGGATGTGTGCCCAGCAGAAAAGTGCCGAGAAGTGCCGGGATGAGCCACCATCTCCTCGTCCCACGAGCGCGAACCGCTTCAACCGCGGCAAGGATGCCCGGGAGGTAGCAGTAGCCCCGGACGATGTTTATGTGGGAGACCTGCGCCACGAAGAACCCACTGAATGCGAACGCCACTGCGCCGAGGAGGCAGCTTGGCGCCGAGAGTTTTCTCTGCCGCAGGAAGATCAGCATGAAGATGCCCGCCAAAAGCGAGTGGAGAGCGACGGAGTATTTGTAGATCACCCAGTAGGGGGCGAGGAGCAACAGCGGACCGAAGAGTGGATACAGCGGGCCTGCCTGGCCCTCTGCAAACAGAGGAAACCCAGAGAAGATGTGCGGGCACCAAAGACGCAGCTTGAACTGCCCAAATCCCTCCGCAAAGAACTGCCCGAACGGGAAGTTCTGCATGATCGTGTCGTAGAAAAAGTAGAGATTGTTCGTGAAGAGGGCATTGCTGAAAAAGGCCGCAACCAGGACCACGATTAAGAGTATCTGGCCAGCCAGCGGCCCGTTCCCAACTATGTATTTGCGCATCGCCTCGCTCGAATCGACTGAGTTCTGTCCATGAGACACGTTTGGGCGATTATACTACGCCCGAGGGCAAACAATAGATGTTGCCGAGACCAAGCGATGAGATTAAACGAGCTCTTTGATTGCAGGTACATTGCTGCCAAAAGAAAAAGGGCAGGCCGAAATGACCTGCCCGGCGGCTATCCATAACTTTTCAGGGCTGTACGCCCCTCGAAGCTACTTACTTATTTTTCCTGTTAGCCTGTTCCTTCGCGTAAGCCTCTGCACGCATCGTGTTGACGTAACCGGGCAGTTGGAAGGAATACTCGAACTTGGTGTGGACGTCGTAGCGGTTCTCGAGAATGGCCACAACGTCCGCCGTGAAAACATACTCCTCGTCCGTCGGGATGACCAACACCTTAACCCTCGAGTCGTCAGCGCTGATCACAAGCTCCTTGTTCCTGGTGTGCGCTGCCTCGTTACGTTCCTTGTCGAGCTTGATGCCGAGCGCTTCCATGTTCTCGAGCGACTTGCCTCTGATCTCGGGGCTCATCTCGCCAACTCCAGCGGTAAAGACGATAGCGTCCAGCCGTCCCAGGGCCGCGTAGTACGCGCCGATGTATTTCTTGATGCGGTAACACTCGATGTTTATGGCAAGCTGCGCGCGCTCATCGCCTTCTGCCCCAGCCTTGAGCATGTCTCGGCAGTCCGTGTATTTACCTGTTATGCCGAGCAGGCCGCTCTTCTTGTTGAGCGTCTTCTCTACTTCCTTCACTGTCATCCCTGTTTTGTCGCAGATAAACGGGATGATCGCCGGGTCAATGTCGCCGGACCTCGTGCCCATGACAAGACCCTCAAGCGGCGTAAGGCCCATAGAGTGATCGAACGCCACGCCGTTCCTAATCGCAGTGAAGCTGACACCATTACCTATATGGCAAGTGATGAGATTGCACTCAAAGGGCGGTTTCTTGAGCATGACGGCTGCTCGCTTCGAGACGTAAAGGTGCGAAGTCCCGTGAAAGCCATAGCGCCTCACTCTGTATTTCTCATACCATTCGTAAGGGACGGCGTAGATATAGCTTGTGGCAGGCATCGTCTGCAAGAAGGCCGTGTCCATCACCGCTATGTGAGGCACGTTCGGCAAGACCTCCATCGCCGCCTCGATCCCCTGAATGTTGGGCGGATTGTGAAGAGGCGCAAGAGGAGACAACTCCCTGAACGTCTGAAGGGACTCCTCGGTGATCCTCACCGATTTGGCGAACTTCTCGCCACCGTGCACAACGCGATGCCCAACAGCACTTATCTCAGAAATATCCTTGAGGACGCCATGGTCCCTCCGGAGAAGCATATCGATAATCAGCGAGAGCGCCTCTTTGTGGTCCGGGCATTCATGATTCTCGATATAGTCCTCTTGACCGGGGACCTCGTGCCTGATAAACGACTCTCCGATCGTAACGCGTTCCACGATGCCCTTGGCCATAGTCCTCTTCTCGTCCCAGTTATAGACTTGATACTTGGCTGAAGAGCTGCCGCAGTTCAGAGAAAGAATGATTTGAGCCATTTTATCCCTCTTTCTGTGGGTTCTATTTGACTTTGACCGCAAGCTTGTCAACCTGACGGCGAAAAGAGGCGTTATACCACATGTTTTGTTGTATGCAAGTATAAACATCAAGAATGTCATCGTGTAATCGCTGATGCCAATCCTAAGGGCGCCACAAACCGTTGCAGAAGCTGTGCGCTGGACCTCATCAGTCCTCTCGGACGCAGACGTGCAGCAGCCGCGACTCGACGCGGAGCTAATCGTCTCGCATTGCCTTGACCTTGACCGCTCGGTCCTGCCTATGAGACCGCAGGAGACTCTCAGCGATGCACAGCGAAAACAGGTAAGGCGCCTCGCCAAGCGCCGGCAGAGCCGCGAGCCGATACAATACATTCTTGGACATTGGGAGTTTTGGTCAATCGACCTCGTGGTCAAAGAGGGCGCTCTCATCCCGCGTCCAGAGACCGAGACCCTTGTTGAGGCTGCAATACAGGAGCTAAAAGGCAGTTCTGGCCTCGCTCCCTTGACCCGTCCTCTCATAATAGATATAGGCACGGGGTCGGGCGCCATCGCCATCGCGCTTGCCACGGAGCTCGCCGCCAAGTGCAGGATCGTGGCGACCGACATCTCGCGTGCCGCGCTTGACGTTGCAGAGGCGAACGTGTCCCGCATGGGCTTGGAGCACACAGTTGCCCTTGTCTGTTGCGATATGGCGGACGCTCTCTCGCCAGAAGCATTTGCCCAAAGAGTGGAACTGATCGTCTGCAACCCACCCTACATTCCCTCCAAAGACCTCAAAAGGCTTCAGCCAGAAATCTCACAATTTGAGCCAGCAATTGCTCTTGACGGAGGCGCATCAGGGCTGGACTTCTATCCGCGATTGATAGAGACGGCGGCGGGGCTGCTCAAGAGAGGCGGAGCGCTGGTCTGCGAGATCGCGCCTGACATGCCCCAGGCCATCAAGAACATGCAGCATGCGGTGCGCGAAGGCATGGGCGAGCCGCGTTTCGTGGCCGATCTCTCTGGCCGACGGCGCGTTGCGGTGTTTCATCGATTGAAGTGAGGTCGAGGGAAAGTCTTCAAAAAGTTGCGTGCAGCATGAAGTTGCATTATAGTGTTATTGAGTAAGGCGGGCATAGCTCAGCTGGTAGAGTGCAAGCTTCCCAAGCTTGATGTCGCGGGTTCGAGCCCCGTTGCCCGCTCCAGGACGTGGATTTGAGTTATTCGTGGCACAGGAGTATGAGATGGGATTTTTCAACAAGGATGAGAGGAAGCAGGATTCTCAAACTAGTTCAAAAAAAGAACAAACTGCCTCACAGGCGCGTAAGCCCGAGGCGAGACCAGTGGTCAAAGGAAGCATGAAAACAAACGTGAAGAGCCAAGGTGACGTGCCTGGCGCTGGTGGCGAGTCGATCATAGCCGAGGGGACGGTGGTGAACGGCGACATTCAGAGCGACAGAACCGTCATCGTTTACGGTATCGTAAAGGGCAAGGTGCATATCCAGAGCGACCTCATCGTGGCCGAGTCCGGGCTGGTCGAGGCGGATGTGAACGCGGAGAACGTATCGATCGCTGGTCGGAAGAAGGGCCGGACCGAGGCGAGGAAACTCTTCGAGCTTAAGAAGACAGGAACGATAGAAGGCGAGATTGTGGCCAAGAGCGTCAAGATCGACGAGGGCGGGCGCGTGATCGGTAAGATCAATATGCAGATCATCACGCCACAGACGACGAAACAGATCGGCGAAGCAGAGATCAAAAAGAAGAAGGAGTTTTTGCGAGGCGACGCCAATGCAAAGCCTGAGAAGAATGGAGGTGCTTGATTGTGCGTCCTGGGCGACCTGTTTTCTCCGTGTTTCTGGCAGTCCGCTGCGGTGGAATGCGGTGATTCTTGACGGCGCCAGTTCTGACCGTTAGTATTGAGGTGCAATAGGGTCTGTTGGAAGTTTGTGAGCCGGTGATTTTCGAGTTAAGGAGACGATAGGCGGAGTTTGACGATGGTTTCGGCGACCGCAGCCCCCAGCTACCAGCTTAGGGGGGCGATTAGCTACCTAAGAGACGAGCAGAGGCTCCCAGCGATGGGGATGGGGCTTGTGGCCCGGTTCGGCGGGCACAACGCTGCCGTCTGTCTCGCGCTGCAAGAGGATACGAGAGCCATCGCTTCGCGGAGCTCTCAGAGCTCATGTGCCCTGATTGAGCCGAAGCGAGAGCAGGAGTTTTTGGCAGACTCGCAGTCCTACCAGAATGGATATAGCAATTCCGGCCGCTGTCTTCAGGCGGAGTTTGCGTGCCTCATCTACGGCCGCTCAGGACAGTTCCTGGAGGCCTCGACTACTGGGCGGCAGCTTGACCTTGTGGTCTGAGCCCACGTTTCTGGGTGTCCGTGGTTGGAGCCACATGGTATTACGCGCCGAGCATTGCTTGGATTTAGGCAAGGTGATAGCGTGGTAGAGATTGACAATAACAAAGCCCCTCTGTTGGGGCGGCGCGACGCATACTACGACCGGGCTCGGGCTCTTCTTGAGACTGGCTCTCTCGACGCGATTTTCGCGAGCATGGAGGAGAATCCGGTCAACGTCATATACTACCTGAAGCGGGCTCTCGCCAACTCAGAGCGGTCGCTCATGTTCTTTGCGGAGGCATCTCAGGACGAGTTGGATTTTCTCGAGCACCTTGACATATTGTTGGATGAGTCTCGAGCGGGCTATTTTGCTCACAAACATGGGGGGTTAATTGAGAAGCAGCAGAATTTTATCACCAATTTTTACAAGGAGAGCGCTGAGGAGATTGCTCGCTATCGTGAATCTTACTATCAGCGTGCTAGGGATTCGGTGGCGTATCTTTTGATGCACATGAAGCTCGCTGAGCGTAAGTATGAGGAGCTCAAGTCTCTTGAGCACAGCGAGTTTGTGGGCTGTATGGAGGGCGATGAGTTGTTGTGCGGCAGCGATGTGAACCGCTACCTGTTGGCCTACAACTCAGTCTCACAGCTTTACAAGGACCATACTGCGAGGATTGCAGAGGACCTGTAGGCGCCGATTATCACACCGGGGCGGCGGGCTGCTCAACAAGTAGGGAGCTGACCTGCTGGACAAAAGCATCTACCGAGAAGGGTTTTGAGATGCACCTGAAATCCACCTGCCTGATGAACTCGCGTGTTTTTGGCTCGTAGATGTCGCCGGTCGTGAAGAGCATCCGCTTTTCAAGCCCGGGTATGTTCTCCTTGACCCATTTGAACAGCGCAAAGCCGTCGAGTCCGGGCATGCGCAGGTCGGTGATGATCATATCCACTGGTTCCCGTTTTAGAACGTCTATCGCTTCTCGGCCGTTGCTGGCCAGAAACACTGTGTGGTCAGGAGCGAGTATCTCGCGCACCATCCCCCTGAGTATTTCCTCGTCATCGACAACGAGGATACTGGCACCCTGCTGCACCTCTTGAGAGACAATCTGCGTCCCCTCGGGAGCTTCCTCTTCGGGCTCACCCTCAACTATGGGCATCTGAATTGTGAAGGTCGTCCCCCTTGAGACCTTGCTGGCGCAACGCAGGTCCCCATTGTGCGTCTTGACTATACCGTAGGAGCAAGGCAGGCCTAGCCCGGTGCCCTTCCCAGCAGGTTTCGTCGTGAAAAACGGCTTGAATATGCGCGTCAGGTTCGCCTCAGGGATTCCAGGGCCGGTGTCCGTGATCTGGAACACGATGTTGTCGCCCTCGACTGACGAGTGAATGTAGAGCGTGCCTCCCCTATCCTCCATCGCCTGGTAGGCGTTGTTTATGATGTTGAGGAAGACCTGCTCCATCTGCTTGCGGTCGGCCATTGTCCGGGGCAGCCCCTTATCAAGCTCCAATATCAAGTCTATGTTGAAGACGTCCAGCCGATACTTGACCAACTGGACGGTCTCCTCGACTATCCTGTTCAGGTTGACGGACTTCCTGACAGAGGCACTGGTTCTCGGAAACGCAAGTAACGTCTCAACAACCGATTTCGCACCAATCGCACATTTCTCAATGAACATCAGCCTCTTGGAGACAGCATCGTCAGAGACCCTGTCCTGAAGCATCTCGGAGTACGCAAGTATCGGGGCCAGTTTGTTGTTGAGCTCATGTGCTATCGAGGCGGTTAGCTCGCCCAGCGAGGCGAGTCGCTCAGCTTGGAGCAGCTGCTTATGAAGCTCGTTAAGCTTTGTAATATCGACCAGAATCAACTCGACTGCATCCTGGCCGCTGAAGGTTATCGGAACGCCCTTGAAAAGTACCTGTAGCTCTTTCCCGCTCGCGGTTATCAGCAGAAGCTCCGTCTCCAACGTAGCTCCCTCCTTCTGAAGGCGCTCGAGAGATTCTATGGCCTTTGCGCGCCAATCAGGATGCACAACCCTCGAGACGAGGTCGAAATCGCTGGAGAAGAGCTCGCGAGGGGCAAATCCCAGCTTCCGCGTCAGGACCTGGTTGGCGTAGATCAGCCGACCGGACTGGACGATGCAGATCATGTCTGGTGAGGTTTCAACCAGACGCTTATATTTCTCCTCTGATTCTTTTATCTTGCGTTGTAGCGTGCTTCTTTCTGTGATGTCATTCAAAAGAAGGATCGACTCCAGCACGTTCCCCTCAATGTCCCTCTTGGGGCTCGCGGTTATGTCAAAGCTCCGGGGCTGCCCATCATCCTCGCGCTGCCTAATCGCATGGCAGACGTGGTCGGATTCGATGGCCTTCTTGGCGAGACAGTCCTCGCAGGGCTCGCTCCGACCGAACACCAATTGATAGCACTTCCCTCCGTCAGGCGAGCCAAAGGCTGACACGAACTCGGGATTGGCGTAGGTGATGTTGAGCTCCTCGTCCACGGCGAGAAGCGGGTTGCCGATACTGCGCATCGTCTGCTCAAGGTTGACCTTCTCCTGATGCAGCTGCTCAGTCTTGACTAACATCATGCGCTCAAGTGCCTTCCCCCACTGTGTCGAGACCTCGACCGCGGTCCCGCTCCCGAAAAGAACAAGGACCATTATGAAGCCCAGAAGCTGGTACTGCTTGAGGTACGCCTCGTCAATGGAGGATAGGACGACGTTCCATGGGGCCGCTGCCGCGAGGTAGTAGCTGCGACCACCAAGACGAACCGAGCAGTATGAGGCGAGCTCCGAGGAATCCCTCGACTTGAGAATGGTTGAGCCTGGGCTATGCGCCCTCATTCTCGAAAGCAAGTGCTTTATTCTCTCAGCCGAGGAGTGCGGGACGCGATGGGGTATCGAGTGGGCAGTTGAATTGACCTCGCTGGAGAGGAGGACTTCTCCGGTGTCGTCAGCGAGAATAGTGTGGCCGAACTCAGAGTCGGCGCCTCGCAGAAAGGTGCTGGTCACGACCTGAGCCGGGGTGAAAAGATAAGCCTTGTAGAGAATCGTTTGGTCTAAAGCGCCGTGAGAGAAGACCGGAGCGTAAAACACGAAGAAGCTTCCGGGGGAACCTCTTGGGCCGATGAAGACGGGGCCGGCAACTCGCACCTTCTTGCTATCGTCTGTCTTATCGAACGGGACTGCTGCAAGATAGCCGAGCACTTGGCGCACTGTTCCTTGCTGGGCGTCAGTCTTGAGTATTCGTCCTTCCGGGTCGGTTATCAGCAGGTTGCATGGCAGCTGGTCATTCGCCATCGCCACGAGGTTATTGAAGACCTCATCGTCCCAGTGCTGCAACCCCCTGCTACACAGCTCGCTCAACCCAGCGAGGCACGAGGCAAGCGTCTTGCTTGCTGCTTGAAGATCGGAACCGACGCTGAGAACGCGCGAAAGCTGCCTGCTTTGAAGTTGCTTGGCAACTGCGCAGGTAAGCTCCTCGCCGGACCTCTGTATCAGAAGGAGCGACATCAGCACAGCGACGACGACAAAGGCCCCAATGACTGCGAAGGTGCGTTTTGATAGGATTTTGTTGGCCCTGAACTGTTTTCTCACAAGCAAGTTCAGTCCCCGTGCCCCAGCGCTCTTGGCAATGAATATGACCACCATTCCGGCCAAGGTTGTGCTCGCACCGAGCAGGAAAACATCCAGCCACCACCATAGCGCTGCTTTTGGCACTATCATGTTCTGAAAGAGATACATGCGCAGGATAGGATGGACGAGAATCAGCACAACGGCTGAGATAGCGAGCTTCTGAGCCTTTTGGCCGCTTTTACCGAAGTGGCGGGCAGCCACCGCGCCCAGGACGAAATATGCCCACGCAAGACCCACGACGGCAGAGGTGTAAATGGCGTGATGTAGGACCTCAATGGCGGTGAAAGAGCCGAGCATCCCCGACATGGCCGGTATGGCCCAGGCCGCAAACGATGCTGTTATCATGACCCGCCGCCGCGACTGACTAATCCTTATCCCCTGGGCAGAAAGGAAAGACAGCGAACCGATAGCGGAAAGAACCATCGCCAGCAGCAGGATCAGGTCGAAAAGCTGCCTAATCTCGCCGCCTCCGAGTGGGGAGTGAGTCCCGTAGTCGATCAGAAACATGAGGTTGCGGCAGAATGCTGCGAACGCAGCGAAGAAGAAATGAACAGCGCCGGTGCTTCTCTTGGAGTGTAATGCTAGACCGTAAGCGAACAGCCCCAGCGCCAGCAGAGGGAATACCCAAGTAACAAATGAGATCAGAAAGCCAAGCTCGAGCGCGGTCATCTCACCTGATCATCGCCTTCTCTCATTTACCCTGGATTGTTAATCCTCTGCCGATACATACTCCCTAATTGGCAGGGTCAGGATCATTCCTATTTCCCTATTCGAAAAATCTATGTCCAAATCTTTAGCTAAACTGCTAATTCTTGTGCCGATGTGCTCATCATCAGATGCGGCCATCACCATCTTGATGTACCGCTTGCCTCCGAGAGAACTGCCGACAAGCGCTGCGAATATCGGCACGTCAAAGGCGAGCACCTCCTGCATCCGTGTCGCCTCGACCACAACAGCGTTCTCCAGTCCTAGCTCGGCAAACGCCGCCAACATGTCGTCCAGCTGCTCTTCTCGGAACAGAACCACGATCACTAAATACATGACATTCCCTCTGGGTTCAAAAGGCTAGACGTCCTCATCCCCGTGTCAAAGCGTCGAATTCGTCGAAAATAGCGTAAACCTCGTCCTCGCTCCTAGCCGCCAAAAGCCTATCCCGGTTGGCCTGCTTTCGAGCAAACCGCGAGATCTTGGCAAGCACCTGGATGTATAGCTTGGTCTCCTTGGCCGGAATGCCGAACATGAACACCACTCGAACCGGCGGATCACCCTTCGCCCCGAAGTCTATGCCCTTGCGAGACAGGCCAACCGCGATTACGAGCTGCTTGATCGAATCAGACCTGGCATGAGGAATCCCCACCCCGTCGCCGAGGCTCGTCGTCATTACTGCCTCCCTTTCCTTCAGGGCGGCCAGAAATATGTCGCGGTCCGGGACGGACTCGGATTGCGAGATGATATCTGACATCTCGTCAAACACATCTGCCTTTGTGGTGGACTTTAGGTCAAGGCAGATCAGCTTCTCCTCCATGAAGGATGTCAGTTCAACCATGTTCTACCTCTTCTAAGAGCTCAAATACTGTCAACTGGGACTGTGTGCCAGTCAATCAAAGCCTCGAAGTTAGTTCACTGCAATCGTCTGAGCGTTATCAAACACGAGAATCAGATCGCTTTCAAGAGCTGTTTGAGTCTGAGCGAGATTTGGCGCCGATCACCTCGCCAGCTTTCCTAAGAGCATAAGCCGTTAGTGGCGGTCCAACCAGCTCGTTGACCGCCACCGTCCCAAGTATGATATTCGTCAGCATAGGCGCAAAAGATGCAAAGGCCGGATTCGTTTGAGCTACCAGCACAAGTCCAATTGCCACGCCCGCTTGCGGCAGGAGGCCAAACCCAAGGTACTTGCCGACTATTGGCGAGGAGTGCCCCAACCTCGCACCTATTCTGACCCCAAACAGTTTACCGCCAAACCTTGCAACGACATAAACCGCGCCTATCGCGCCGAGCATGCCCAGGTTGCTGAACTCAAGATGTGTCCCTGCCAGAGTGAAAAACATGGCGTAGATCGGTGCGTCGATGTCGCCGAGCGACCGGAAGATTCGGATGTTGCGCGAGGAGAAATTTATCAAGGTGAATCCGGCGAACATGTTTGTGAAGAGCGGCGATATGCCAAGACCGATTGCTATCCCGCCAGAAAGCAGCACGAATCCCAAGGCGCCAACAGTAGTCTCGCGCTTGCTCCTGGCGAAACGAGAGCCCCAGTGAGCCACAAATCCCATCCCTATACCTAAAAGGGCGGCGCCAAAGATATCGATCAGCGGCAACGCCACTGTTTCGTAAAAACCGCTGCCCACTCGTGCCCCAACGGCCAGCAGACCCGAGGCAATTGCGCTCGCGAAAGTGAAGATGAATAGCGCCACAGCGTCGTCGAAGCCGACCACCCCCAGAAGCGTTGTGGTAACATCGCCTCGCGCCCTGAGCTCTCTTATGACGGCCACCGTTGCGGCGGGCGCTGTGGCAGCCGACAGCGCTCCCAACAGCAGGGCAAATGCAAACACAGACTTGATTGGCGAGATTCCCTCGGTCGGGGGCACGGCCCACACATGAGGCGCTATTAGAAATGTTAGCACTGTAACGCAGACGAACGCCCCGAAGCCCTCCATCATGCCGATCCAGGCGATGCCTCGCCCGAGCCGCTTGAGCCGGCCAATGGGCAAACTGCCGCCGATAATGAACGCGATGAGAGCGAGCGTCATCTGAGGGATCTGCCCCAGATGCTCGCCAAGCAGCAGTTCAAGCCTCTCGTGTTCGATGAGGCCGAGCAGGTCCAGAAACAGCTTGAGAAAGATGCCCACAAAAATGTAGCCAGTAACCTCGGGCAGCCGAACGCGGTTTGAGAGCCGCCCGCCGATGAAGGCGACCGTGAGGATCAGTCCAACAAGGAATACTAGGTCTGGTCCCTCAGGAATCATCTCTTTCCTCTAATGTGCCCGAGGTCTTCGAGGTCTCTGTTTTACTCGAGAGGGCCACCTCGCCAGAACGCCTCAATGCGTAGGCTGCGAGCGGCGGCCCGATGAGCTCGTTCAACGCAACCGATGCGAGGACAACATCGACAAGCACATACCTATAAACAAGCAAGTGAGGGTTCTCCTGCGCCACTAGCATTAAGCCGATCGCAACACCAGCCTGCGGAAGCAGCGCAAGCCCCAAATAGCGCCTCGCCGGTCCCTTCACATGGGCAATGGACGCACCCAAATGGGCGCCGCCCACCTTACCCAGAAGCCTGAAGACCAAAAAAGTTGCCCCGATTATCCCACAGGTGAACAAGTTCTCAAGGTGAAGCTGTGTCCCCGCTAGCGTGAAGAAGATCACGAATACAGGGCCCTGAACGCCCTCGATGGACGCGAAGATGCGCTGATTACGTCGGGAGATGTTGGCCAGAACGAAACCGGCGGCCATGATAGTGAGCAGTGGTGACAGCCCGAGAAGCATGGAGAGGCCGCTGGCGAACGTGATTATGCCAAGTGATACTGTCATCATCTCGACCTTTCCCACTACCTTTGCCCCAACGAAATGGTGAGCTATGCCGACGAGAAACCCAAGAGCCAAAGACCCAACCACCTCCACCAGCGGTCTGAGCCATAGCCGAGACACCCCATAGCCAGCGGTGGCCGCGCCCATCGTGAGCAGACTTTCAGCTATCGTAATGCCGAAAGCGAATATCAAAAGCGCGATCGCATCGTCAATAGCAACCGTCGCCAGCAACGTCGTAGTGAAAGGGCCCTTGGCCCTTAACTCCCTTATCACGGCGATTGTTGCCGCAGGCGCGGTTGCAGTCGCGATGCCACCAAAGACGAGCGCAAGCGGCAGCATATTCATAAAACTGCCTGCGGGCGCGCCGCCGAGATTGGCGTAAGGACCGATGACTGCAACGCCAATCACAACTGCGACGAACGTAACAATGGCCTGAACCGAAGCTATGCAGATAATGCCCTTCCCCAGCTGTTTCATCTGCTCGAGCCGCAGACCCCTGCACACAGCAAACGCTATGAGTGCAAGTGCTAGATGGTTGATCGGAATGAGGTCGCGTGAGAAGAGCTTCGCGAACTTGGTGTCCGACATCAGCCCGAGCCAGAAGATGGCCTGTTTCAAGACTATCCCGGCCGCGATGTAACCTGTGATCTCGGGAAGCCTGGCTCTCTTGGCCAAAATACCCAGTGCGTAGCCGGAGAGAAGAAGCATGCTCAAAACGAAGATGAGCTCAACCTCTTCCAAAAGCATGATGAATCAACAACCTCTGCTATAGTTCCCACCAAATCGGGCTTCAACGCGGCATACTACACGCCCAGTGTGGTTTTGCAACTCAGACCTGCGCCCCCGATAATCAGACTGATCGTTTTTGAAGTTGAGTTCTGAAGTTGGCTGGCACATAGGCAGGGAAGTTCATGTTGAAAGGCGAGTTGTTGCTTCTTTCACCTAACGGGTGCGAACGAGGGGTGCAGGCTGCAAATCCCCGACAGGGGATAAGCCGTGCGTGCAACGCAACGGGGAGGTTAGAAAGAGGGGGGATTGTGGCGTTATTCGCACCGTCAGGCTACGCCTGCGGCTACCCATGG
>CAZKNE010000022.1:0-9995 GCA_964554005.1 uncultured bacterium
CATAAACGGCAATGGCCACAAACGAGTAGAAGACGGCGGACTTCTTCTTGCCGACCAGAACGCAATAGAAATGCACACGCTTGGTGGGTGGTTTTATCCATCCGCGAAATCCTCGACGCTTCAGATTTCTCACTTCACGCTTGGCGTTTGCTAGACGCTTAAAGGCCCCAACTTGAACGGAGTAATAGGTCCTCACGGGACTCTTCTTGGCGCTGCTAGTAGTTTTCTTGCTGGTTGAAGTTTTTTTCCGCGGGGTGGCTTTGGCAATGGGCTTCGGGGTTCGCCTCGCTCGTGCTGTCGGCGTTGCCTTTGGAGACTTGCTTGGAGTGGCAATCAGCGACAGTAGTGTCTTGCCTTTTTTGACGTGGAACAGCTCAGACGAGCTGCGCTGGGGTTTGCTGGTTGCCTCGTGCTTCACGCTGGGGCTTGGCACCGGCTTCTGCGTCGAATCGGGCGCAGGCTCCGCTGTCTGTTTCTTTCCCTCCTTGAAAAGGTCCTGCCGCTCAAGCCTCGCAGTAACCTGCTGGTTAGGAATGGGCCCCAAATGGCGTCCGACTATGGCTCCAAGCGTGAAGGCGGCGAATATAACCAGTGCAGCGCCAAACACCAGGAGGTATAGGTCGCGAGCCCTTAACGTGAGGTGATACCTCACCGGCCCCTTGTAGTGTTCTTTTACTTCACTGCTGCCGATTTCAGGCTCACTGCTGTCGTCCGCACTGCCTTCGCCCTGTGCGTCCGCTTCATCCTCTTCTAGTAACTCGTTATCAGTCTTCGGCTCGTTTTTCTCAGCCCCCTCGCGGGTTCTGTCTTTCTCAGCCATAACACTTTCCTCCAGTGATTATTCACCGGCAATTGTGCTCCTCGCCGTTTCATAGTGTCAAGCCTGCCGACGGGCTGGGGTTGATCCCCTAAACTAAGGAGGCTGTCCAATAAGTCCGTGTGCAGTCGTAGGGGCGGGGCTTGTCTCCGCCCATCTATATATTCGGGCAGACACAAGGCCTGCCCCTACGTATGGCATACCCCGCTGCGTCATCCCCGTAGAAACCGACTTATGGGACAGCCAGTAAGGGCGATGTTCGGTCCTGGCCGATGCCGCAGTAAAAAGATGTGCTCACCGCGCGATTTGGTGGATTCCGTGATGTACGGCGAGTTGACGAGCTCTTTGTTGCCCGGCGCAAGCGGCGACGGGCACGTGGCACCTCAGCCCAGGACACGTCTGTAGCAGATTTTCGGCGCTCTCTTTCACCGCGACGGCCCGGTTGCGGAGGCGACAGTTATCACCTTCAGGTCTAACCGACTAAGTAGTAAGGCGAGATCGGTGAAGGTCATTGTTTAAGGACGAGCAGCTGGAGCCTTTTTTCAAGCGAGGAGAAGATCGATTTCGCTCTGTCCAACTTCCCGAGGCGTTGTGCATCATACATTTTCTTGACCTGAGCCTCGAACTCACCTTGCTCGTTCTCAAGCAGCATCGGGACCTGGACTTTCAGGAGCTTGCCCTTGCTGATGCTAAGCGTTCCTGTCCCCTGCGCCTCTCTCATAACAAATGCTCTGCCGATTGAGCTGTTTAGGTAGAATGCGAGATATGCGGGGTTCACGCGTTTGTGCTCGACGATGAGCATCCAATCGTCTGCTTGGCCCTTGTATCGGTCATCTATCACGCACGTCGCTCGCCCCACGCAGCCTGCCCCGACCCGCACAACCATGACGTCGCCAACGTTGACGCATGCCCAAGATCTGAAGAGCTCCTCGTCGTTTCTTATGAAGAAGTCGTCCACGCCGAACCTGAACCCATAGATTGAGAGGTTTTTAGCCTTGAGCAGTCGAATGTAATTCTCTTTCTCCAGTCTATTCCTCGGAACCGACGAATGGACGAGGTGGCCAGTGTCGCCGTACTTGAAGAACCCCGTGTGTACATCGGCCAGCTCACCCAGCGGTGCAAAGGGGACCATTGAGCGTTCAACTATCCGAGACGTTTCTACCCCCGCGAAGTGATAGTCGGGGTCCATTCTGATCTGAATGTCCACCATACTGGCCAGCAGGCCCCCATCTGGGCTATCTATTGTCATCCCCGCAAGGCCGGGCAGCGACTTGACATCCGGGATGCTCGCCAACTTGACGCGTTTTTGGCTCCAGAGATCGCCCCGCACGCTCCAGCTCTTCCCTCTCTTCTGGCCAAGCAGAATCGCCGTCTTGGCCGATGTGCCGCCGAACGTGTGTCTGGGCAACCCAACCACCGCCTCAATCCAGAGGTTCTCTAGAATGAAATCGCGCACATATTGCAGCGTGGTATTGGCGAAGATATTCATCGGCAAAATGATCCTGATAAGCCCACTTGGGCGGACAAGCTGTATGAAGCGCTCCAGGAATAGAATCTCTACTGCCTGGTTGGGTCGGCCAAGCTCGAAGTTGGCGAGGATTCTCTCGTCGCTTATTCTCGAGCGCCGGTACGAAAACGGAGGGTTACCGATCGCCACGTCGAAAGTCCCTACTGACCAGCTGCCGAGAGTTGCCAGGTCAAGCGCGTCGCCGGATAGAATGCTGAATCCATTGTAAGCCTTCGTGCGCTCGCGCAGTTCGGCTGCGCGGTCCTCCATGAGCTCAATGCCCCAAACCCGACGGTACCCGCGTCTGAGAAGCGTTTGAATGAAGGTGCCGTCCCCAGCGGCTGGATCAATTATGCGAGCGTCCTTTCGAACTTCGCTGTTTAATATCATGAACTCCGCAACTGTTGACGGAGTGAAATATCCCTTTGTCCGGTCCAGTTCGACCGGCTCGAGAGCATCTGTCACAAGAATCTCCTCACCATAATTTCAATTGCATCTGCCGGCGACGTTTCACGAATACTTGTCCCCGCGTTCTTCACTGACACCGAATAGGATGTTACGGTAATCTATTATGTCAACTTGTTCTTTTCCTTCCACGATTCTTTCCTGATAGAATGAAAACCAGCTCTTTATGAGCACAGTAGCCCCGTAAAACCGTGATCCGCGACTCTTGCGAAGGTCGCGACAGGCAGGGCACTTTCATTGATACTCAATTGGATTGGAGCGTGTCAAGACACGCCTGTACCCTCAACCGCAACAAATATAGACAATTATTGTCATCACGTCAAATCAGCTTCTCAGCCCAAATCGACTATTTGCTGCAACAGGACCCATGCAGAACTACCTGAACATCAGCCCTGTAACTGAAAAAGATTCCCCCAGATTGTGCTGCATCGTACTTACCCGCGACTTTCAGAAGTTTCTGCGTCCTCCGGGCGACCTGCCCTTCCCGGTATGAATCGTCATCTCTCGGGCTGTGCTACCCGTCACTTGTCGCCTTTCGCCTTTCTCTTCAGTGCCTTGATCTTCTCGAGGCGCTTCAATATCTGTTCCTCGTGGCCGATGCCTGACGGCTCATAGAGCAGGACGTCCGAAAGTTCATCCGGAAGGTAATCCTGATCTGTCCAGTGGCCTCTGAAATCATGCGGATACTTGTAGCCCACGCCGTAGCCGATATCCTTTGCCGCAGCAAAGGAGCTATCGCGCAGGTGCAATGGAACCCGCAGCTTGTCGCCCATCTTCTTTATCAATGCCTCCGCTCGCGCAATCGCAAGATACGAGGCGTTGCTCTTGGGCGCTGTGGCGAGGTATGTCGTTGCTTGCGCAAGGATGATCTTCGCCTCTGGCATACCGACTATCTCGACCGCTTTTGCTGCGCTCGCCGCCACCGTGATGCCCATCGGGTCGGCGTTACCGATGTCCTCCGAGGCGAGAATCAAAAGTCGCCTGGCGACAAACATGGGGTCTTCGCCCGCAAGCAGCATTCTTGCAAGCCACAGAACCGCAGCGTCAGGGTCGCTGCCGCGGACGCTTTTGATGAACGCCGAGATCGTATCGTAGTGCCTGTCGCCAGCCTTGTCGTAGTACGTGGCACGCTGTTGAACGGCGTTTGTGACGTCGTCCGTAGTCACCATTGTGTTGCCGCTCTCGGCCTTCTCGGCAAGAGCGACCGACATCTCAAGTATGTTAAGCGCCTGTCTCGCATCGCCGCCAGAAAGCGTGGCTATCATCATTTTTGCGTCATCGCCCAGCTGGACGTTAGCTCTTCTCAGTACCTCATCAATCAGGAGGGCGCGGTCAACAACCGCAAGCAGCTCCTCCCGACTGAGCGGCTTGAGGCGGAACGTTCGCGTCCTCGAGCGCAGGGGTGGTATGACCTCGTAGGATGGGTTCTCGGTCGTTGCGCCTATGAGGACAACCGTGCCGTCCTCGACTGCGGGCAGCAGCCGGTCCTGCTGGGCCTTGTTGAACCGGTGGACCTCGTCGATGAACAGGATAGTCCTTTTCCGATAGAGCGATTTGCTCTGTGCGGCCATCTCGATGACTTTTCTGACGTCCGCGACTCCCGCTCCGACTGCCGTGAGCCGTACGAACTCAGACTTGGTCTCTTTCGCCATGAGCATTGCGAGCGTTGTTTTGCCGCTGCCGGGAGGTCCCCAGAAGATCATAGAGAATATCTGGTCCCGCTCAATTTGCTGCCTGAGTGGCTTCTCTGGACCGATAAGGTGCTGCTGGCCGATTATCTCATCGAGCGACTTGGGCCTCACTCTTGCCGCCAGAGGAGTCATTTCTGCATCATCAGCATTCGCTGGCTCTAAAACGCTCTTCATAATTTAATTATCAACTATCAAGGCTGTAAATGCCAGACTCTTTCTTAACCCCGATAATCAGATTGGTCGTTTTTGAAGTCGAGCTCTGAAGTTGGCTGGCACGTAGGCACGGGAGTTCATGTCGAAAGGCGAGTTATTGCCTCTTTCAGCTAACGGGTGCGAACGAGGGGTGCAGGCTGTAATCCCCGATAGGGGATACCGTGGGTAGCCGTGCGTGCAACGCAACGGAGGGGGATTGTGGCGTTATTCGCACCGTCAGGCTACGCCTGCGGCTACCCATGGTCTGCCCTTCGGGCAGGAGCTTCTGCCCTCCATCCGCGAGGCAGCCGCAACGTTCCCCGCTCCAATCTGATTATCGGGCTTAAACGCTTTCCTTGACTGAAGTGCGCGCATCTATAAACTCTCGATCGAACCCGATCGTGGGGTGAATGCGTGTTGTCAGTTTTGAGCGATTTCAAGATGGGCGGGTGTTAGTGAATGCATAGCCTGCGGCGTACGAGTATTTTTCGCCTGCTGGGATGTGTCGCCGTCTTGTGGGCGCTGACGGCTCAAGTGTACCCGCGGGATGAGGCCTCTATGTATCAATTCGCGCTGCGCCTCTATGAGGATGGGCAATACGAGCTCGCTGCCAAGCAGCTAGAGCAGTTGATGGAGCAATATCCTTCGGGGGAATTCATGCCCGATGCTGTTTTTCTCGCTGGCAGTGCACAGGAGAACCTTGGGAAGTTTCGGGACGCGGCGAGGTATCTCCAACAATATGTAACCGAGTTCGCTGATGGTGCGAGGCTGTGCGAGGCGATGGTTCTTTTGGGGACCAATCAGCAGCGCGTGGGGCACTACACCGATGCTGAGGGGATGCTCAAACGGCTTCTTGAGCAGAAGCGTTGCGACAGGCAGTTCGAGGAGGCGACGGCAAAGCTCGCCGAGCTATTGTTCGTCCAGGAGCGCTTCGAGGACGCGATTGCGAACTACGCTAAGCTTTTCAAGAAAGGCTATAACTCGCGGCTTGGCGAGCAGCTTTACGAGCACTATGCCGAATCCCTCCTGTCGGTCTCCCGGCTCGATGAGGCGCGCAGGGCATTCAAGACACTTCGCAAGAAAGTAAAGAGCGATCAAGCGAGGGCCCGTGCTATTTTCAACCTTGCGGTAACGGATTACCTCTCGAGCGATTTCAAGGAGTCTGAGAAGCTGTTCTCGTTGCTCGTCAGCGACTTTCCAACGGCAGAGCAGGCGACTGCCTCGTCGCTCGGAGTGATCTGGTCGGTCTATAGGCAAGAAGACTATGAGCGGGCTGCTGATCTTCTGAGCCAATACCAGTCTCAGAAGGAGCCTGAACTCAGGCTCGCGGCCAGCGTGGTTAGCTCGTGGGAGGAGGCGGCTCTTGGCGATTATGATCTTGCTGTCTCGGGGCTTAGGAAGCTCCTTGATGAGGGCAATCTGCCCACTGGAGAGAACAGGCAACGCGTCATGGGCCTTATCGGGAAATGGCTCGAGGAAAAGGGGGATCATGTTGCCGCCGCATCCACCTACGAGAAGATGCTGGCGATGAATCTTGGCAGCGAGGCGCGTTACGACTGCCGCTACCGTCTTGCGTGCGCTCTTGTCGGGGCCAAGGAGCTCGGCAGAGCTGAAAAGCTCTTCAAGGAACTCATCGTTGAGGAGCCATTCGGCTCGCATATTGAGGAGTGCTACCTGATGCTGGCGAGGGCGAGCCGGATGCGGACAGATTTCGACGAGGCCGCCGAGCGCTACAAGTCAATAGTGCACTCATTTCCAGACAGCCTCGTCGCTGCTGAGGCTTCTTTTGAGCTGGGCGAGATGTTGCTGGAGTGCGGCCGAGCGATCGATGCGGTTCCTGTCCTGAGCTCTTTTGGCTCGGGGCGGGCGGGGCTTTCTCCTGACTTGGCACAACGGTCGCAGCTTGCGCTTTGCAAGAGTTTTTACGCGATCAAGGCGTTCGAGAACTGTGATGCCGCGGCTGACGAGTTCTTGAAGGACCATCCCAATTCGGCCTGGCTCGGCGAGGTGCTTATGGTCAAGGGGCTCGCCCTCGAGAAGATAGGGAGCGCCAAGGAGGCCGTTGAGAGCCTGGAGGCTTCGCGAAGTGCCTCGCTCAAACGACAGCCCGCTCAAGACGTTATCTTAGGGACGCTGCTTGGCTACCGCTCGCTTGGGCAGCTCGGGAAGTGCTCGTCCTTCATATCGGAGGTCCAAAAGTCATTCGTCCTGGACTGCAACCTTACAAGAATACTTGGTTTTTGGGACTGCTACCTCAAAAAGGAGCGCGGGAACGCCAGAAAGGCCGCCGAGTGTTTCAAAGAGCTTGCCCACAAAATGGACGACCCACGGCTGGCCTCACTTTGCTATGTTCAGGCGTGCCAGTGCGGTGCGGCCGCGAAAAACGCAGAGGACGCTTCGGGTTATGTGGTGGCATTGATGTCGCTTGATGTTGGCTGGCCCTTAGCGCCAGTGGCGGAGGAATTAGTGCGCAAGGCATTTATGCAGGAGGGTAACTTTGCCAAATCGGTGGTTTCAATTGCCGAGCTCCGAGAGCACGAGCCGGGAGCGTTTTTAGGGATTGAGCGGGCCTTCAAGCGTGCTGAGGTCGCTTTCAATGAGGGGAAGCTCAGTAAGGCGTGCCGGCTGCTGAGTAAGCAGATCAGGATCAACCCCGAGAGCAAGCTGCTGAACGCATCCAGGCTTCTGTTTGCTCGGGCTTGCATGGCACGAAAGAAGCTGGGCGCGGCCGAGGATGCCCTGTCGCCCATCATTTCTGACCAAGCCGCACCCTCTCACGTCAAGCAGGAGAGCTTGGCGCTTTGGGGTGATATCTGGTTCCAGCGAGGCAAGCCGAGGCAGGCCGTAGAGCACTACAAGCGGCTCAACCATCCCGTTCACGAGAATCGGCGAGATGAAGCGCTGCTGCTGTTCCGCGTGGGTGAGGCGTATCGGCGGCTCGGGGATTCGGACCTCGCCATTGATTACTACCGGCCGCTGGTTACGGGGTACGGCGATGTAAAGGGGTTGTGCAAAGAGCTTGTGGCGGTCGGTGATAACCTTCGCAAGATGGGTAAGTTCAAGCTGGCTCGGTCAGCGCTTTCCATCGTCATCTCCGACGATAGCTGCCAGGCTCGATACACGGTCGAGGCTCAGTTCTGGTTTGCGCACACGCTTCAGGAACAGAGGCGGTTCGATGAGGCGATTCTCAGGTATCTTGACCTTTCCTATAGTTATACGCAGGAGGCGGCGGTTCCGTGGGTGGCGAGCGCCAGGGCAAACGTTGGCGAGTGCTATGAGGCCAAGGGTGATTTTGATGGCGCGGTCCGGGTCTATGAGAAGATAATCGAGAAGTATCCGGGCTCGCTTTGGAGCAAGCAGGCTCAGGCCAGGATCGACCGGATCAAGAAGCAAACTCGCCAAAGCGTTCAGGAATCAGGCAAGTGAATAGGAAGATAATCATCAACGCCGAGGCCGGTGAGACCCGTATCGGCATTATGGAAAACGACGTGTTGGTGGAGCTTTATGTGGCACGGCGTGAGAACATGACGCTGGTTGGCAATGTCTATAAGGGGCGAGTGACGCGCGTTCTGCCGGGCATGCAGGCGGCATTCGTGAATGTTGGTCTGGAGCGCGACATATTTCTCTACGTATCGGACGTCTATGACACTATGGACGAGTATGAGCGGCTGATGATGGGTTCTGCGGAGAAAGGGGCGACAGATGAGCAGAGCTTCTACGTGAAGGCTAAGTCCGATTACTCAATTGAGCAGCTTCTTGTGCCCGGGCAGACAATAGTTGTGCAGATCACGAAGGACCCCATTGGGGCGAAGGGCGCTCGCGCCTCGTCATTCATTTCGCTCGCCGGCAGGTTTTCGGTCTTACAGCCGTCGATGGACCACGTGGCGATCTCCCGGCGCATCGAGGACGTGCAGGAGCGGGAGCGTCTGAAAGAGATCGTTGGGCCTCTTAGACCTTCGGGTGTTGGCATCATTATCCGCACCCTCGCCGCTGGTGAGGGAGAGGAGGAGTTACGCTCCGATATAGAGTTCCTGATGAAGCTCTGGCAGCAGATTCTCAGAAAAAGCGACACAGCGCCGGCACCGAGCCTGATCTACAAGGAGCCTGACCCGATTCTCAGGACGATCCGGGACTTCTTCACCTCGGATGTTGAGCGCGTAGTAACCGATTCGGAGGAGACCTACCAGAAGTGTGTGGAATACGTGGATGAGTTGCTTCCGGACATGGCACATCGGATCAAGCTGTTTGTTAAGGACACGCCGATATTTGACGAATACGGGATAGAAAGCGAGATACAAAGAGCATTGCGTCCTAAGGTCTGGCTGCGCTCAGGAGGCTTTCTCGTCATCGATCAGACCGAGGCGCTCGTGTCAATCGACGTGAACACAGGCAAGTATGTTGGCAAGGAGAGCCTCGAGGAGACATTGCTGAATATCAATCTGGAGGCCACAAAGGAGCTCACAAGACAGCTCAGGCTTCGGGACCTGGGTGGCATCATTATCATCGACTTTATCGATATGACGAGTGAAAAGAACAAAGAACGCGTTCTTGCGGCGCTCTCGGCGGAACTCAAGAAGGACCGCAGCAAGACCTCGATCACGGAGATATCGAGCCTGGGCCTTGTCGAGATGACGCGGAAGCGCGTTAGAGAGAGCTTGGAGAGAATGCTCAGCGAGAAATGCCCGCTATGCAGGGGGACCGGTCGGATCAAGTCGAGAACGACAATTTGTTACGAGGTCCAGCGTGAGATCCGCCGCGTTGCGGAGTTCTCGGCTCAAAAGGAGATACTTGTGAGGGCGCACCCATCGGTGGCCAACATGCTCCAGACTAAATCAAAGGACATAATAATCGAGTTCGAGAAGATGTTTAATAAGCGCGTGCTCATAAATGCCGATCCCGCCTTGCATCCTGAGAGGTTCGATGTGGTAACGGTTTGATGACAGGGATGAGCGACACACCGTATATGTCTGTTGTGATTCCGGCCTACAACGAGGAAAATCGGCTTCCGAGAGGCTTGCACTCGGTGCTTGACTACCTGGTATCCCGGGACCTCGTAGGCGAGATAATAGTGGTCGATGATGGCAGCACAGACAGAACATTTTCTCTCGCTCGAGAGTTTGGTGAGACAGTGGCTAAGCGAACGGACAAGGTCTTATATCGGGTCGTCTCTAATGCTGCAAACGTTGGGAAGGGGTTCTCGGTTGCCCGCGGGCTCGAGCTCGCTCTGGGCGAGCGTGTCCTCTTTACGGACGCCGACCTCTCTGCACCCATTGATCAGGCCGATAAGCTCGCCTCGTGGCTTGACAGGGGATACGACGTGGCG
>CAZKNE010000022.1:10005-12797 GCA_964554005.1 uncultured bacterium
GGCTCGCGGCGCCTCCAGGATTCTCAGGTTGAGCCCCAGCCGTTCCACAGGCGCCTCATGGGTCTATTGTTTGGGTTGCTGACTTCGCTGATTGTCATTAGTGGCTATCGTGATACCCAGTGTGGGTTCAAGATGTATAAAGGGAAAGCTGCGAAGGCGATAGCATCACGCCAGGTCATGCCGGGTTTTGTTTTCGACGTTGAGCAGCTGTTTCTTGCCAAGAGACTTGGGCTGAAAGTCGCTGAAGTGCCTGTTTCTTGGGCGGACGACAGAGAGACGAAGGTTCGCGTTTTGAGGGACCCGCTCAAGATGGGCATTGGGCTCTTCAAGATACGGATAGTGCATTGGGGGCTTGGCCAGGAGGATGCACAATGAGCGGACCGATGTTTGGCGTAATCATGGCTGGTGGCTGGGGCACGAGGCTTTGGCCTCAGAGTCGCAGGCAAAAGCCGAAGCACCTCCTCCGCTTGGTCGGCGACAGGACGATGCTCGAGATAACGGTCGAGCGGATTTCAGGCGTCATAGACCCCCAAAACATACTCGTAGTTACTCTGGCGGAGCAGGTAAATGCGGTTAGAGAGCTCCTTCCTCTAATACCGCCTGCAAACATTATCGCTGAGCCTGTGGGCAGGAACACAGCGCCGTGCATCGGCCTCGCCGCTATCGTTGTGCGCGATCGCTGCCCGGATGCGACAATGGCAATTATGCCAGCAGACCACGTCGTTGCCGACAGGGACCGGTTTGAGCAGGTGATAAGGCTTGCCGCCCGGCAGCTCGAGGCGCGCCCCGAATCGCTTATTGCCGTTGGGGTAACGCCTCGACAGCCTGCGACAGGTTTTGGATACATCGAGAAAGCACGGCGCTGCGCAGACTTAGAAATGGAAGGCCTCGGCCTGTTTGAGGTCAGCAAGTTCGTCGAGAAGCCACCGCTTGCAGACGCTCGCCGGATGCTTGCTGATGGCGGTTTCCTGTGGAATGCGGGGATTTTCTTCTGGCGGGCAGAGACGGTCCTTCGCGAGATAGCACTTCAGCTTCCCGAGATTGGCTCCGCGCTTGAGAGCCTCAGGCCTAGCCTCGGCAAAAATGATTTCGGCAAGCGGCTTGCCGAGACTTACGCCGCGATGAAGCCCATCTCGATCGATTTCGGCGTCATGCAGAATGCTCGTTCGGTGCTGGTCATCGAGGCAGACATAAGCTGGAACGATGTAGGCAGCTGGGCATCATTGGCGAGCATCTGGCAGAGCGACAAGACCGGCTGTGCCTCGAACTGCGAGTTCATATCAGTTGGCTCTAATAGGTGCATCGCCTTTTCGGACAAGCGCCTTGTGGCGATGGTGGGCGTCGAGGACGTCGTGGTTGTGGATTCGGATGACGCGATTCTGGTCTGCAAGAGGGATAGAGCGGAGGAGGTCCGGACTGTGGTGGAAGAGCTCAAGCGTCGCGGCCTCGGGCATTTGGCCTAGACGGCTGGATGATGTTTGGGTGAGCGGCTCTTACACCCGACTTGCGCCCGGCAAAGAGCTGGCAGCTGTCAGAGCTCCATTTCTCCAATTCACTATATTTCAATGCGGCGATATGAATAGCTCTGATTATATTAACACCCGAATTCAGAGGCTGTCTAATAAATCGAATCTGGAGTTGCGTAGGGGCGGGGCTTGTCTCCGCCCATCTATATATTCGGGCAGACACAAGGCCTGCCCCTACATGTGGCATACCCCGGCTGCGTCATCCCCGTTGAAACCGACTTTTCGGATAGCCCCCGTCCTTGACTTGGTAACAAGCGAGCCGATACTCTAGCTAATGTTTCAGTGAGGTCGGTTCTGCTGTTTTGGTGGCGGTGCCGATCGACATGGTGGTTTCTCCTGAACTCCTTGCGAGTCGTCTCTTGGAAACGGATACAACATTCGTAGTTATCAATTTCAACGGCAGTCGCTACCTTCATGATTGCCTCACGGCGATACAGTCGCAGGGTGATGCTGACGTCATAGTCGTTGATAACGGCTCCAAGGACGATTCAACGGCGCTCATCAAGAGGAAGTTTCCGGACGCCAAGCTGATTGAGAATCCACAGAATGCCGGCTTTGCCCGGGCCGCCAATCAGGGCGCAGAGGCCACAGAGTCCCGGTTCGTTGCGTTCGTGAACACGGACGTTGTGCTGGCGCCGGGCTGGCTTTTGACGATACTGCCGCTCTTTGGTAGCGAAAAGGATGTAGCGTGCGTTGGGAGTAGGCTGCTTAGCAAGGACGGAGCCAAGATCGATTTCGACGGCGGCACGGTGAACTTCTACGGCTTTGGCCAGCAGGTTCGTTTTGGAAGCCCGCTGGATGCGAAGGCTGACAAAGAACTCGAGCCGACGGAAGAGACAGCCTTTGCATGTGGGGGAGCGATGGTCGTTGATCGCGAGGCGTTCTTGCATGTTGGCGGATTTGACGAGTCGTTCTTCGCCTATTTCGAGGACGTTGATCTTGGGTATCGCTTCTGGCTCTCGGGCTATTGCGTGCTGCTGACAAGGAAGACGGTCGGCTATCACGTCCACCATGGGACGGCAGCCAAATTCTTATCGGATGCTGCAATGGCCTTCCTGGCAGAGAAAAATGCGCTTACTTTTGTTCTCAAGAACCTCCAGGAGCAAAACCTCAGTCGAGTTCTTCCCGCCTCGCTCTTTATGAACCCCGCTCGGCTCATCCTGCGAGCTCAGGACGCGCTGTCGCGCAAGAACGCCCTCTTTGACGCTGCGAAGTCCAAGACCAGTGATATGCTCGATGTCCTCAACTCGCTCGGCGGCGAGGTGT
>CAZKNE010000023.1:0-12572 GCA_964554005.1 uncultured bacterium
GCCATTCTGGCGTGTAGTACTCGCCGAGGGAGTGTCGGAGCGCACGTGGGATGATCGCGGCGTAGAGTTCCCCGAAGAGCTCGTGGGCGTCAGTGCTGCCGTCCGGACTCGGCCCCAGCTCGTAGCTCGACAGCCGCTTGGTCATCTCTCGGAATAGGAGGTTCGCGCGGTCCGGAAATGCGCTCGAGAACCATCCGTAGTAATTGTCGCCGGGAAAGTTGCCTATGCCAACCCTTCGGAATGCGTGTCCGTTCTCGATTGACAGGAGCTGGTCAATCGAGGCCGAAAGTGGCTCCTGGTCGGGCTGAATCGCGCTTCCGAGACGGTGCAAGACTACGTAGGCGGCGACTGTCTTGACCACGAGGGCATAATAGGTCTGGACAGCGAAAAGAAGCTGCCGAGGCGCTGCATTGATGTGGCGAAAAGCCCGGCCAAACGGCGTGCAATCGGGATCGGCAAGGAGGTCTCTGGCCCCGGACGGGATGGCCTGGCTGGCGTTCCATGCCGCAAACGGCGCATCTCGGTCGCTGCCTTCGGCCAGCGCGTCGCAGAGGTCTTGAACTGCGCTCTTTGCGATCGGCCCTTTTGGCCCGAAGTCGGCCACTATCTGCGTGCTGTCAAGCCGCCTGCGGTCTGGTCTGGGCGATTGTGTTCGGGCAACTGTTCGTTTTGTCACGTCGCTGGACACGAATCTCCTTTGGCGCATGTCGGCCTGTATCGGCCCGCTTTCAGAGCGCTCGGCCTAGACCGAACGCTCAAGCCACCTTCCTTTTTTGTACCACGAGGCGATCAGCAGTGTATCGAAGACGCTCCCGATTATGAAAGCCCACCATATCACCGCCTCGGTCGCGGAGAATGCGTAGATAGCGATCGCCAGTAGGCTGAGCCGTAGCGCCTCGGCCAAGAGCCCTATTACGGTCGGCGGCAGCGTGTCCCCGGAGCCATTGAAGGCGCTGACGAGAACGAGCCTGACCGATTGGAGCAAGGCGGAGAAGACCATAATCTTGAGGGCGATGACAGCCACCCTCGCGACCGCAGCATCGGCCGTGAACGCACTCATTAGCTGAGGCGCAAAGATGAAGATGCCCGCGCTTATGGGCGCACACATCAAGAACGCCACCACAGTTGCGGTCTTCACGGTCTTAAGCGCCATTTGCTTGCGACATGCGCCCAGGCAATGGCCGACAATCGCCGACGAGCCAAGTCCCATTCCGACTGCGAAGACAACTGTGAAACCAAGTGTCTGGCTCGCGAAACCGTATGCTGCAACGACGGTCGTGCCGAAGAGTGCGACGAAGTACGCGGTTGCGAACCCGGCAACCGACCTTGCGATCCCCTCCAGCCAGGGAGGCGCGCCGATCTTGAGAATCCTCGCCATGACGTCCAGGTCAGGCTTCCAGCCCTTTGCGAGTCTGAACCTCACGCTCGTCTTTGGTGAGTGCAGCATGAGAAAGCCGACGATGCAGCATACGAGAAGCGATATTCCCTTCGCGATCGCCGAACCGCTGACGCCAAGCCCGAGGCCAATCCCAGCGCCCTTGCGGAGTATCTCCCATCCGCCAATGTGCAGCGATAAGGGCAAACTGTCGAACATCATGAGCGGTGCAAGGATTATGTTCAGCCCAGTTGTGAGAAACATCAGATACATCGCGCGCCTCGCATCGCCCATCCCCCTGAACGCTGTGAACATGCTCCAAGAGACGAAGTTGAACGGCAGACCGATGAATATCCAGAAGCCGTATCGGAAGCCCAACTCCGCCACTCGTGGCTCGGCGTTCATCCACACCAGAACCGACCGAAGAAGCCAAAGACCCACTCCGCCCGCGAGAATGGCGAACCCGAACTTGAGAAGCAGCGTCTGCTTGATCGCATTCTCAGTCCCCTCATAGTCCTTCTCCCCGTAGCGCCTCGAGATGACGGATACTGAACCTGAGCCGACGAGGGAGTTGGTCGTGCAGAGAACGCCTGAGAACGCTACAAAGAGCGTCATCCCCGCCACGGCTGTGCTGCCGATAAGCCCCAAAAAATAGATGTCGAACAGCGCACAGACCATCGTCGTGCCGAAACCGATCATCGAGGGAACGCCCATTGATATGACGTTTCCCACGACGCTCCCCTCGGTCAGGTCCCTCGGTCGAACAATTCCTACTGGTCGCATAACTTGTCTCCCAAAAAACCCGAAGGCTATTGCTTCAAACCTGCAACGTCAAGCCAAGTGCAGCCGGATTTCTAATCCGGATAATTCATAAACCAATCTGAGACAGGTTAAGTTCGCCGACCTGAGGAATAACCACCGAGACACCGAGTCACAGAGAGCGAGCCTGTGTATGTCTGCTTCACGCACAAACCTGCCTGCTGACATGAATAATCCGCAATCGGCATTCCGCTTGATTTGGGCGCCACAAATGCTGTATGCTTAAAATGGACGCATTATGAACGTGTCATATACGGGCATAGGGCAAGGGCAGCGCCTATTGTGAGGGTAAATCTAGTGTCTGCTATATGGCCAGAAGAAGGAGGCAATGAATGAAGAGAACTAAGCCTAAGTCTCCCTTCCGGTTCAGGCGCAGAGATGAGATTGGTGCATCGGCTGCAGAGGAGGACGCGGAGTTCCTATCGGAATGCTTCGTTGATACGGGAGACCTCTCCCTGCTTATGAATACTACCGACCGGCACCACATTGTGCTCGGCCGCACTGGGGCAGGAAAGACGGCGCTACTGCTGAAGCTGGCGGAAGACAAACCAGACCAAGTGATCCACATTTCACCCGAGAACTTGGCGCTCACCTACGTGTCGAACTCAACGATCATCAGTTTTTTTGGAAGCATCCGTGTCAACTTAGATCCTTTCTTCAAACTCCTTTGGCGACACGTATTCACCGTAGAGATTCTGACACGACACGTCTCTGAACGCCGGGAACCAAAGCAGAAATCACTCTTTCAATGGTTAAGGGAGAGATTCGCTAGCGATACACCTCGCGACAAGGAGATGAAGGAGGCAATTGATTATCTGGAAAAGTGGGGGAGGAGCTTCTGGCTCGAAACCGAACTGCGTGTCAAGGAGATCACGCAGAAGCTCGAGACTGAACTCGGAACAGGACTGAGGGCGCAGCTTGGGTTGGGGGAAGCCAACTTCGAGGCGCTTGTGAAGGCCGCGAAAAAGCTAACGCAGGATGAGCGCGCCGAGCTTGTGTACCGGGCACAAAAAGTTATTAGCGCCGCCCAAGTTCAGGATTTGCAGAAGGTCATCAGGTTGCTGGATAACGTGCTGGAGGACCGGCAGAAGAGCTACTACGTTGTCATCGACAACCTTGATGAGAACTGGGTCGAAGAGAGGATTCGCTACAAGCTCATCATGGCTTTGATTGTGACGGCGCGGGACTTCATTAAAGTTAGGAACGTGAAGATCATCATTGCTCTCAGGCGTGATCTGATCGAGCGCGTATTTCGACTCACCAGAGAGTCTGGATTCCAGGAAGAGAAATACCAATCCCTATACCTTCCTCTCATTTGGTCCAAGGATGCGCTTATCGAGCTTTTGGATAGACGAGTCAACGCTCTGGTCGCCCGTCGATATACGAAGCAAAATGTGACGCACCGTGACCTTCTACCAAAAACCTACAACAAAACACCCATAACGAAATACATCATCGACCGAGTGGCGCGTCCTCGCGATGTCATCTCTTTTTTCAATTGCTGTATCGCTGAAGGAACGGATCGACGTAGGCTAGATGCTAAGGGATTTAGGATCGCAGAAGGGGAGTACTCCCGATCTCGACTTCGCGCGCTTGGCGACGAGTGGAGCGCCCATTACCCGTCACTACTCGACTTCGTCAAGATACTCCATCGGTGCCCGGCGTCTTTCAAAGTCTCCACCATTGACGACAAGGACATTAACGACCTGTGCCTCAAAATCGCGGCGGAGAAACCGGACGGGAAAGGGCTCCTGGAGCAGGATGCGATGAAGCTGGTCGATTGCGTTTTCTCTGCTGCGCAATTCAAGGTCTCCATCATGCAGGCCTTTTACCGGATCGGGTTGGTGGGATTGAAATTGGAGCCACATGAAGCAGAATGTTGGGTAGACGAAAAAGGTCTCAGCATTTCGTCGGCGGAGATAACCGAATCGACCAGTGTGGTTGTGCATCCGATGTATCATCGTGCGTTGGGCATACGTGTGTGATGCAGGTCCGCAAGCTCATGGCCCACCCACCGCCCCGATGACCGTGTCTCGAGCTGGCCCGTTCACTTGTTTCTGACAGGGGCAGCAAGCGTCCTCCGCGTCTTGCTCGGGCTTGGCGGTTGTGTCATATTTTAGCCATGAGCAATCACGTTAGTCGGTGTAGAGAATCGAGATGCCTACCGTTTTAAGAGAAGGTCCCTACAGATTCTATTTCTACAGCAATGAGAAGGGGGAGCCTCGACATATCCATGTGCAAAGAGAGCGCTGTCTTGCGAAGTTCGGGCTTCAACCAGTCGCCTTGGCAAGCTCCAAGAGGTTCCCTTCTCATGAATTGAGCGCTATAAGGGAAATCCTCGAAGATCATCAAGATGAGCTATTGGAGGCATGGGATGAGCACGCAGGCAATTGAGGTGCACGCTTTAGCGCAGGAAGTTCGGTTCACGGACCACGAAATGGTCGTGTCTCTTGTTGATGGGCGAACGGTTTGGGTCCCACTGGAATGGTTTCCACGTCTGGCCAAAGCGACAAGGGAGCAATTGGAGAATTATGAGATTCTCGGTGACGGAGAGGGGATTCATTGGCCGGGGATTGATGAGGACATAAGCGTTGAGGGGCTGCTGCGCGGCAGTCACTGACTTCACGGCATTAGGCAGAAATGGAAATGATTCCTTTCTCTGCGGGTCTGCCGTATCATGCGACCCATGAGTGAGTACGGTTTTACAGACTATTTCCTCAACGAGGTGCTGCGGAAACGACCGCAACTGAAGAAGGAGTGGTGTATCCATGTGTGCGAGAACCCGCTGAAGGTCGAGCCCCAGGAGCACAACCGGTTTCGGTTCTGGGGCGAGATTGAGGAGCTTGAGGGTCGAATCCTCCGCGTGATTACACTGGAGGACAAGAAGACTATACACAACGCGTTTTTGGACAGGAGATTCAAGAGATGAAGCTGAACTACTACCGGGAGACCGACTCTCTATATATTGACCTTTCGTCCAAGCCGAGTGTGGACAGCAAGGAGGTCTCGGAGGGGATCGTCTTGGACTATGATGCCGAGGGTAATCTCGTCGGCATTGATATCGACAATGCAAGCCGCAAGATTGACCTGAAGGAAGTGATCCTCAACAGGATTCCGGCTGAGGTCGAGGCCGTGATGGCGTGAAGACCGTCGAACCGCCGGCATTCAGGCGGAGCCCCGATCCCCCAGCCGAAGGGGAAACCATGAAGAGCCGCATATTCTGGACCAACCGGTTTGAGGAGATCGCCAAGCGGACCAAGAAATTCCTCAAGAGCATTCTCAGAGGTGACGAGGAACCTTCGCGAAGATCGTGTGACGAGTTGGGCAATCAGTCCCTCCCGCGCCGCTTCAAGTCCGTGATTTTGATCCCGAAGCAGAATTCTGGATTGACATCAATCTTGAATGGCTCGCCTATCCTGAATGTTACCATCGGCTCCCCGTCGTCCCGCGTGTGTTCTTTTACCTCGATGTTCTGCAAGGGCTCTTCGAGAATTGTCAGTGTGCCGACATCCTTCGCGGGGAAGAAAACGGCGTCGAGGTCACCGAGGATTTCTTGGCGCAGTGTTGGGCCGAATTCATTGCCGAGCTTCTCCCACACCTGAAGCTCGGCGACCGTCTCGTCGGTTCGCTCCTTCCGCCTCAGCTCAAATGCAAGCATAAACGGCGCCATGTGAAGGTCGTTGGACGGACACACGAGGAATTTATCTGCCCCAATCGTCTTGGCCAAAGTCTTGACAACTGAGGCTAGCTTGGCAGGCAATTCTTCTAGACTGCATTTGATCTTAACCGGCTTTTGTTTGGCCTTCGCCGCTATCGTCTCAATGAAGGTCTGCCGCATTTTCTCTGCGATCTTCTGACCCTCCTCCCTACCGGATGCGATCCTATATCCTCGATGTGGGTCAATGCCGTCGGCAACAAGGAAGTGTCTCCCGACCTCCATGCCCCAATCGACCCTGAAATCCTCCGGTCCGAATTGTGACAGGTCTGCATTCTGCTTCAATTCCGCGACATCTCTTACCTCTTCGAGCATGTCGAGAAAGCCCTTCGAGATTCCGTCTTTGTATGCGTTCCTCTTCTTCTCGATTGGAGCTGCTGCTATTTGCTTTCTTAGGACTTTTTCTTGTAAGGCCACGCGCTCGTCTATTGCTGTCCTGAGAGCTTTGAGTGCGTTCCTTAGCTGTTCTTCATTATCCACAACGCCTCTTCGGATTAAGTTGTAGCAGATTGGCCTTGCTTCGCTACCTTGCAGCATACCGAGGCCCTCCTCAAGCCTCTCCTTCATCCCACGGATCTTGGCGGGGCCGGCTATCCGGTCTGCTGGCCACAGTCCTCTGACATGAAGCACTACTCGTAGAATTGCCCAGAATCTCGGGTAATAGAAGCTCTTAGGTTCGCGATGCACCCCTGGCACTCTGTCCCAATTTACATGTGGGATCTTCAGGGCCTTAGTCAGCACATCTTCGAGAAATGACTCCTTCAGTTTAGTGAAAGCATTGACCTCTAGCCTTATTGTGTCGCAAAGCATTTCCAAATAGTCAGCGAGAACTTGTGAGCCTTTGCCCTCCTGAAGCGCCTGATAGAGAGCATGTCCTCCGACATCGAAGAATCCTGCCCATAATGCCTCGATGCTCTTCAGCAAGTTTTGGTGCTCAATCGTCTCTCTGAATGCCCTGGACCTGTCGCTGGAATAGCTCCCGGTATCTTGCCAGTGCTTCATTAGCGGTTCATTTGGCCAGTCAAACTGTTCTACCCCGGCTCTGCCGAGTAGCAGGCCGCGAGCGGGCAACATATCCCGGACATCGATACACCAATGCAGAAACAGAGTGATATTGGTTGGCAACTGACGGGCTGTTTGAGTCAAGGCCTCCTTCCATTCTCCGTAGATTACTGACCCTCTTAACTCGTTGGCCCACCGCACAGATGCTTCTCTGACACTGAAAAACGCGCTTTCACGATGGATCCTTCGCATGTAACCAAATATCAAGGCCAGCTCTTTTCCCCAGGAACGGCGGATTGCCTCGCTGGCAAGGTGGCGCAGCACGCGGACTCCCGGCTCTATCCACCAACTTGCGATTCGATGGGCTAGATCCGGGTTCTCGTGTCCAGGGCCAGCTTGAGTGCCCGCAAACTGCGCGCATCCAAGGTCTGCCGCTGAGATCATCAGGTACACGGCCCGAAGATGATTGTCGATAAAACCATGCGCGGAGCTGTTTTCCTCACTTGGACTTCTGTGTGAGAGACATTCCCTCATTCCATAAGCCCCGTCTAATGCCGAGAGGATTATGTGCTCCAAAACCTCACTGCACTCCCTCACGATAAAAGGGTCTCTACTTGTTATGGCGGAATTTGCCAAGTCGGTGAAGACGGACAGATAGCGCGATTCACGCACCAGATCCTTATGCTGCTCGAATGACTCGAACGAAATGTCCTGAAGAGCCGTCAGCCGGTGCTCCAATCGATGAAGGAGGCCCTTAAGCTTTAGCAGCCTGGTGACCCGCCAACAGACCCAAGCGAGCAATACTGTGCAGAGACAAGCAGCGAACAAAGACGAGACCCCGGCCGCGTGGAAAACAGGATCAGGAAGCTTCAGGGCCCACAGCTCCTTCTGGAACGCTAGAAAGCTAAGAGAATGCACAATCGTTACAAGAAATACTGCGAGCGAGACAAGAACAATTGGGTCTGATATTGCGAGCCTGGCTGCCCTTTTTGAAAACGTTGATGAAGTCATCTGAAAGCCGACAAGTAGCACCGCGAACGACACACCGATCAATGCTGCTAGTGTCTGCGGAATCGCGCTGAGAAGGTAGTGAGCGGCTTGAAACAAGGGCCAGCAGCAGGGAATAAACGATATAATCACATCCAGCGTGAGCAGCAGAACGCCGCCGAATCCAGCTACGGCAAGAAAGAACTTCCACTGCTCACTCTCCACAACCGCCCATCGTCTTAGCTTCTTCATCGTTGCGACCTCAAGCCAATTGCGGCAGTAGCTCATCCACTGCATAACAGTTGGAAACTTCCCCTTTGCCTTGATCAAACAAGGTTTGATGCATTCAATGGCCTTCCTCACTACCAGCACGGCAAAAACCGAAAAAACACCAGGGCGACGAGTATGCAGAACAACCTTATGACTACATCAAGGCTCATTTCACGTTCCGCGTTGATTCACACGTTTTCAGTAGATGATTGTTGTCTTGAAAAAGACAATACAGAGAAAGCGCGCGAATGGGAAGACGCGTGTGACGCAGGTCAGCAAGCCTCAAGCCCATCCAACCGACCCGATGACCATTGCTCGAGCTGGGTCTGTAACTTTTTCAGCAGCCCTTGCGGCCTGGCTACAAGACGTGGAGGATGTCTTCGGGCTTTGGCGGGCAGCCAGGAACATGAGGCAGGTTCTCTCGGGCCGCGAACTTGGCTGAGCAGTTGCCGATGCAGACTGTCTGGCCGCGCACGTGAGGATAGTCCGCATCGGGACCTGCGATGAAAACGCGTTTGCCGAGGATACCTTTGAGTATGAACCCTAGGACCTTGAGCGGGTGCCTCCAGGGCCGCTTGATCAGGCCCTTGACTGCGTCCGAGATGGCATTGGTGCAGCCAGAGCAGGCCCCGCAGGGGAAGTAGAACAAGTTGATTTGCCTGTAATAGCCCTTGGAGCGCTTGAACTTCGTCCGCACGTCCTCGAGCCTCGCCCCCTGAATCTCGCCCAGCTCGACAGGCGCGATGTGGCCAACCTCGCCCAGTTGAAACCCCATTATCTTCAGTGCGAGGTTGTCCAGCTCGAGAGCGTCGTTGCCGAAAAGCATCAGGTTGAGGTCCTTCCGCTCGCCGAACTTCCCAGGGCCCTCGCCCTCGAGCGCCCAGATGGCGTCGATAATGGCAAAGTCTGGCTTCAAGACTGCGTAAAGAGCGGGAACAGCCCTGTCGAGGCCTAGTCTGTGGAACCGCATTTTGTCCGCGTTCCTCAGAATGCCCTTCTGATTCTTGAGGCAGAGCGTCGCTCCAGTCAGGATGTGCGTCTTCATCTTGGCCACGTTGATGTAGGCGCACTCGTCGAGGAGTTCAGGCAGCTGAAGCTCACCGAACTCCCATCGCCTCGGGACGCGCTTCACTTTCTGTAGGTTGACAAGCTCCGCTCCGTGTCGTGCGGCGAGCTTGCGAAGGCCGGTTCTTCTGAAGGTCTCGTCGGTGTCAACGCCGATCACGCAGCTTTCGGCTATGACGCAGCGACTCCCTCCGAAATGCTCCAGTAGGGCCTCGAGCACAGCCGGATGAACCGTCGCGCCGACCCCGGGCGCGTGGTCGTTCACGATGTTAGGCTTGATCAGTATTCGCTTGGAGCCCGGATCGAACTTGCACGCCTCAAGCCCCGCCTCAATCGCGGAGCGGACCGCGCCGTAGCTCGTGCGAGCGATGAACAGCACTTGCGACTATTACGGGAACGAGGCGAGACCGCTCGATGCCCGGACGTCACAAGCGCCCGGTATGGCATCGAAAGCACTGGCGGCCACATTGCTTGCTAAGTGCTCAGGGGATTGAGCCTTTGCGACGGCCGCACACCAAGTGTAACCGCTGCCCGAGAATTCGTCTCGCACAAACGAAAGCTGCATTTTGAGTCCTGATTCGCCCGTCCTCTCTAGCTGTTCAAGCGGAGTCCCGCGGCAGCCTGGCGTCGGCTCGTAGAACACGACCTCACCTGCCGGGTCAATCAGGGCGACGAAGAGTTCGTATCCTGCTGTTGCAGCACCCGTTCCCGACACGGCGAATATCACATCGCAAATCTGCCCAGCCTCAGCTGCCCGCAGCTGCTTCGATATTCTCACATCGAATAGTGGCGCGGGCCTAAACGCGGCCAAAACGCGCTTCGGAGCCGAGACAGACAGCAGGCCGCCGGTTCCACTGCGCTCAAGACCTAGTCGCATCCTTGCCTGCGAGGCGCCAAGAGATCGCATTGCGTTAATTCCGGCATTGGTGACTCGATGGAGCAGTGGGCGCTCCGCCTGGGCGATTTCTTGCAGCCGCCTGGGCTCATCCTCAGCTGCTACGCGGCACGCGCCACCAAACCGATACGCCTGGCGCATCGCGTTCCTGGCCATGTCACGTGCGAAGAGGACGACTTTGTGCTCGCCGCTCGGCGAGCCGCTCGGCCTGTATGAAACCCGATATCCCAGCGGTATTTTAGTAAGCGAGGGTTGCACCTCTTGCTCATCCACAATGACCCGGATTGACGAGGCATCAACGCCAGACAGGTTGTCGCGAACACGGAAGACCATCTGTCCGCTCTCTGTCAGGTTCGCAACCCGCGGCGCTTGCTCAGCGCCCGCCGCGACAACTGAGCAAACGACAAGCACAGTGAGAGACATAATGAATGCAAACTTTGACCTAACCATTAACTCTCCTCATCTTCTTATGAACCCATCCGCCGCAGACCACCTCAAAGGTGCCCAGCTAAAAACTGGCTCGCCCATAGAACGCGGTCAACGCAGGCTCGTGTAGCCACTCACGCTGATGCCCAGGCTCCAAGCCCCGTCAGCGCCTCACTCCTGCCTTAGCTTTCGATCGCGTCAACGATTTCCGCTAGCTTTTCAACGCCCGGCCTAAAAAGAGAAATTGCCTCGGAAATGCTCGCAAGCATCTCCTCTTTTGCCGAGGCGCTGGTCAGCCTGAATGCGGAGCTCATCAAATGGTCCTGAAGCCGCTGTAGCTTGTCAGTAGCATCTGTCAAGGCTGAAACAATCTTTTCCTTTTGCTCTGCGATCTCCACCATGATTGTCCCCTTATCCTCTACAATACAACCTCTCTGATAACCTGCCAGTAAGCTCCCAATCTGCGCCTCGCCTCGGCATTACCAAGAGCCATTGCAACGGCGAAAACCATCAATCTGATGGACACGCCAATTGCTATTACAAGCCGCAATGCGATGCGTGAGCTGTTGCTTCTATGTCGATTAAAGAAGTAGCATAGACTGCGATATGATTCAAATATCGTTCTCTCGACGTCCTGGTCCGCCGAAACCCCCTGAGTGTGCTCGACGACAATGTCCGGGCAAAACATGACGTCAAACCCCCGCTCGCGGAGCCTTAACGAGAGGTCCTGGTCCTCGAAATACAGAAAGAAGCCGGGGTCAAACATGCCAACTGATTGCAGATGAGCCCTTCTGCACAGAACACAAGCGCCGACAAGGTAATCCACCGCTTGTGCTTTAGATGAGGGCGAAACAGTGTCGGAGCCACTCTTTTCACCTAACCATTTTCGCGGCCTGATTCGACTCGCTACCCGGTCCAAGAAAAGCATCTTTGCCAGAAACTCACGGAGCGTAACCACAGAACGATACACTGGTGGAAGTATCGTTGTCCCACTTCGGAGGCTGGGAGCAACACAAGCAGCCATTGGGTGCTCAGTCAGGCATTCCACGAGATTATGCAGCGACTCGGCATCAATCACGCAGTCCGGGTTCAGGAGCAGAACAAACTCCGCACGCCCGGACAGCATCCCCACGTTGCATCCAGCCGCGAAGCCAACATTCTGACTGTTCTCAATGGTCCTCACATCCTGAAAACCCGATCTAAGCCACTCAACCGTTCCGTCCGAGGACGCATTGTCAACCACGACTAACCTCAAGTTGAACGAGCGGCCGCACTCCCGAAGCGCATTAAGGCACTTGGCAAGGTGCTTCGAGCAGTTGAAGCTGACTATGACGACGTCGATCGGCTCGACGTCCGCTTTACGTGTCTTAGTAGGGAACATATTCCTGTGCCATATAATACGTCCAAATACCTAAGTCTGTGGGGAATTGTGAACAAGAGCTTGCCGCAGGTCAAGTCTCGGTTGTAAGATATTTGGCGTGCCGATGTGGGCGCTGTAAACGGGCTGGTGTCTGGTCGGTAGTGGCCGGGCTCGGGCCTGTGATTGGTATGTGTCACAAGCTCTTTGGCCTCGTGGATAGCTCCTGTCACATTGTGTTACACTGATGGCATCTTACCTGTTAGGCCAAGTTGATACCGGCAGACAAATCGTGTGTCATTTATTGTTACAGATTCATTACAAAAACAAGCCACCTCCGCCTGTCGTAACCCCCTATCCTCTACCGACGAGGATTCTCTACAACGTAAGAAGCCGCTGTAACTAGCGTCCAGAGCGGGGAAAAGGAGCTGTAGCGCAAAACCGATCTGCAAACTGGCACGCTACCTGCTCTATCTATCCCTGAGACGAATGTTGTGGTTTCGGGAAGCAAAGGGATCAGGCTTTAGTATCGTCGAGGGCGAGAAGTAAGCGTTGGATTTGGAAAAGGTTTCCTCTTTACTGGACGAGATGGGTCTTTTCGCCCACTGCATTTCTCCATAGGTGTCGTGCGGGAAAGCGTTGGTCTCGGTGCCTGCTGATG
>CAZKNE010000024.1:0-373 GCA_964554005.1 uncultured bacterium
CCCGTTCTTCACGACCAAGCCGGCCGGGCAGGGCACAGGTTTAGGCCTTTCGATCAGCTACGGCATAATCAAGAGACATGGCGGTGAGATAACCGTGGAGAGCGAGCAGGGCGTCGGGACCGAGTTCACCATTGTCCTGCCTCTGGATGGTGTCCAAAAGGCGAGAGAGAGGGCCAGGCATGAGGGCGACTCAGCGCGCAGCCAATACGAGTTCTTCGACGCGTCCCGCATAGAAGAGCTCGAGAAGGAGCTCGCCCAGATCGACGCAAGCTCTGGACAGCCAGCCAAGTCCGCACCAAATCCACACGACGATTCCAATTAGCCCGTTCTCAAGCCGGACCAGGGGTAACTTCTCCAACGGACGCGAGAAATG
>CAZKNE010000024.1:383-12437 GCA_964554005.1 uncultured bacterium
TAATCGATGCGAAGGACAATAATTTCGCCCGATTTAAGTATAGCGTTACTAATCGGCGGACTGAGGCGAAGGACGCGATGAATCGGGGCGAATTGGAGGAATTCGTGCGGGATGAGGAGTTCGTTTATGACGCTGAACGGGATGTATTTGAGTGTGAGTATGGCAACGAGCACGTCTTTTCGCGACTAACTGATAAGGGGGATGGCGAGCTTCTTCGCGTTTATGTATCGAAGCGGGGATGCGATGCTTGTCCACATCACGAACTTTGTTTTGGTCGCTTTTTGCACCACAACAACCACCTCACTTGACCAAGAAACCATTTATCGACCACTCTTCACAAGTCGATCTGATTTGGGTCGATTCCGCTCAACTTGATTATTGGGGCGGGATTCTTAGCTGAAGAATGTGCTTGCATTGGTGGTCCGCAGCTTGTAACTTTTTATGACACTGGGTCACCGGTAGCTAAATGTACAGGAAGTCCGGTTCGATAGGATTGGGGCCGCGAACCGTGCGACCTGTCTTTTTAGATAAAGTAGGGTGCACAAAGCAAATGAACGCTTCTTGGCTTCCGGCTGAGTATGAGCTGCTGCGCAAGCTCTCTGATAGGGGGGAGCTCGGGACGTTTGCCGCCTCGTCGAGGAGCTCCGGCAGGCAGGTCGTCCTGAAGGCGATCAACGAGAAGGCATGTGCCCCTGTGCTTATGCTCGCGTTCCAGAGAAGCCACGAGTTGATGAGGGCCGTCGATCTGCCGTTCGTGCCCCAGGTCAGTCCAATTAAAAGAGAGGGCAATGTCCTTTTTTTCGAGAGCGAGCTCTGCCCTGGGCTTCCATTTGGCCAGGGCGCAGTCAAAGGCCATGATGGTCGGATAAGGCTTCTGTCCGAGCTGTTCCTAGCGCTACAAAAGCTGCACTCTATTGGCGAGTTCCACGGCAACCTGAAGCCCAACAATGTGCTGTTCGACGCGGGCGAGTCGAGGCTCACGCTGTTGGACTTGGGCTTTTGGGGCTACAAGGTGCTCCGGGGCGATCTCGCTGGCCAGAACAGTCTCTTCATGCCTCCCGAGGTGAGGGCAACGGGTCTTGCTGATGTGCGGTCAGACTTCTATAGCTTTGGCCTGTTGGCGTTCGCTCTCCTGACGGGACTTGAGGTTGACACTGCGTCTCTGAACCTACTGATAGCAAGCGACCGCGCTGCGGCCAAAGAGTGGCTTGAAACCCAAACGAATGGACTTCATCCCAGCGCAGTTGAGATGATCATTGAGGCGACGAGTCCCCGGGTCTCGAGAAGGCCACAGTCGTGCGACAGGCTGTTTGAGACATTGCGGCCAATTCTAGGTAAAGAAGGCTTCAGCTCGCTCTCGACCCCGCAAAAAGCTTCCTTTGCACTCTGTGCGGAGTTCTCCGGCCGCGACGAGATGATCAAACGGCTCCAGGCTCTCAAGGATAAGACGCGCAAGCGAGGGGTCGGAGTTGTGAAACTAGTGGGACCGCCAGGTTCGGGCAAGTCCAGAATCTTGGACGAGTTTGCGGCCCAGTGCCAGATGGGAGGTCAGCTCGTTGCGCGCTCTTTTTGCTCGGAGTCCGCGCTCAATCCCTATTACAGCGTCACTCAGCTCCTGGAGTCTGCCGCCAGACAAGTTGACAAGCGTAGGAGCAAATCCTTGCTCGCAACGGCGGCCGCGATCCGCTCGCAGGTTGCGAAATCGCTGCAAAAGACGAGCCACCCCAAGGACCACCTTAGCAGGATTGTTCCTTCTCCTCCGCTCAGGAAGCTACGCAAGAGGGTGGTTCAGAAAATACTTGACCTGGTCAAGGAGGAGTTTTGGATATTCGTTCTGGACGATGTGCAGAATGTGGTGGCTCCAGTTGTTTCCCTCTTGACTGACCTTAAGGAGGGGCTTGAGCAGAAGGGCGCAAACAAGGGGCGGAAGGGCAGCCTATTCGTGCTTATGTTTGTTGGCGATGCGGAGAATGACGTCGATTTAACTGAGAAGGAGAGGATGGCTAGACATCCATGTGTCTTGGCAGCTTTTGACGAACTGTCCGCACACACATTCACTGAGACCGTCCGGGTGGATGCCCTTGATGAGAGGGCCGCGAGACAAATTGTGCGGTCTTCTGTTGGCTCGAGCGCGCCGCTTCACGCGTTTTCATCGCTCCTTTATGATCGTCTGGGAGGGAGCCCGGGATGGCTGGCGGCGGCGGCGAGGCTTGTGTGCTCAAGAGGAGGTCTTTCAACCCCGCTCGATCAGACCGCTGTTAAGCAGCTGGAGAGCATGGCCGAGCTCGGGGACCTCGCAACGCCCAGCGAGGTTACGAAGGCTCTGGTCTCTGACCTAAACCAGCCCTCCGAGCAGTTGCTTGATACGATAGCAACATTCCCAGGCGGCGGGATATTCGAACTCATCGGCTCCGCTTTCGGTGGAGACAACAGACGGCCAATTGGACGCATCGACGAGCTGTGCCGCGGGGGGCTTCTGGCATGGAGGCGCAGCGACTCATCCGTTTTCGTGGATTTCACACACGAGACTCAGAGAAAAGCTTGCCTTGACAGGTTATCAGATGAGCAAGCCGTCGAGATACACAAGGTCGCCATCGAGCATTGGAAGAGGCTTTCTTCGGACGATGGCTCCAGATACTGCGTGTGCTTGGACTTCTATCTCGCAAAATCGAGGGGTGGGCCAGAATCCTTTCAATACATCAAATCCTTGTCAGAGGCTTTCCAGGCGGCCGGATGCTACTTCCGAGCGATGGAGTTGCTTGAGGAGGCGACCGCGATGTTCAACGCCAGTGTGGGAAGCCTCTCAGCTCCGGCGAGTTGCAAACACGGGACAGAGCTCTATTGCCGGCGCGGGGACCTCAACGTTCTCCTTGCAGATTACGGCGGCGCCCTTCGCGATTATACCGAGGCACTCTCGTTTGCGAAGGCTGGCGAGAGCGGGTCCGATCAGTGCGTATGCCTCATGCGGACGGCCGAGGTTCATCAGCTGAAGGGCGAGCTCAATAAAGCGCTGGAGTTGCTCAGCATGGCCCAATCAATGGCTGTGGCAAACAAGGATGCTCGTTCTGAGGCCAGAGCTGCACACGCGATAGGAAAGGCATGCTGGCACCAGGGCAGGCTCGATGATGCGCTCCTGAGCTTTAAGACTGCCCTGAAACATGCCGAGAGGATGGAGGATGAGGCCGAACGAGCGGCGCTTTTGCACAATACCGGCGCTATCTTCTGGGTAAAGGGCGATTATGGCCGAGCGATGAATTATTTTGTGCAGGCCAGGGAAATATGCGAGAAGGCTGGCGAGGACCGCATGCGGGCGATCAGTCTCAACAGCATTGGTTCTGCGTATCTGGAGCAGTCGGAGACGGAGCCAGCGCCGGGGTTCTTCTCAGAGGCATTGGCCGTATTCAGGCGTTTAGGCGACCGCCGCAACATATCCACCACGCTTCAGAATCTCGCGATCTGTAGCTTCTCGCAAGGCAACATAAGCTCTGCGCTCGAGAAGATCGAGGAGGCGACGTCGATGAAGCGCCTCATCGGAGATACCCGTGGGCTTTCGGCAGCCTTGCTCACAAAGGGAGAGATACTCAGGGGGATAGGCAACTATGACGGCGCTTTGCGATCGCATTATGAGGCGTACGACGCTCTCGACCTTGAAAACGAGCCCCTCATATCAGACACGGTATTGCTTGAAATCGGGCTTGACCACTTGGAGGCAGGCACCTCTGCAACCGCCAAGTTCGTGCTTGAGCAGCTGCTAAGTCGTAAGCAAGATGTGAAGTTAGCGGCCACGGTGTTAGCCATGTTAGGGCTTGCGAAATTGCATTTGGAGTTGGCTGAGTGGCAGGAGGCTTGTTCGCTGTGCAATGAGGCTTTGGCCTTGCTTGACAAAAAGAGAAGGCCGGTTGACAAGGCTATGTGTCTGATCACGTTGTCGCGGTCTTATTTGCAGCTCGATCGGCTTGACGATGCGGCCAATTGCCTCCAGCAGGCGAGCGCAATTGCAGAGAAGATAAACACGCCGAATCTACGGTTTCAGCTGTATTGGGCTCTTGGGGACTATCATGTCAAGAAGAGCAACATCACTGAGAGCCTCACATCCTTTTCACTCGCCGCCACGATAGCCGAGTCTATCGCGGCAACTGTTCCCGAGTCGCAACAGATGTGGCTGAGCAGGAACAAATACCTGGAGCGATTCAAAGAGTCTTGGGATGCCGCCAAACATGTGTCTGGCCCCAAAGAGGGACAACAGGAGCCCAAGGATATTGCCGCACCGGCTGCGACATTCTGGGATTCGGGCACATCAGTCCGGCCGCGGACTGGTGAGAGCCCAGAACTGATCGAGGCGTGCGATGTAATAATGTCTCATCTGCTCAATACCACTCCCTTCCAAAGGGGGTGCATAGCAGTTCGAGCAGATAGCGGCAGGCTCCAGCTGACGCGGGCGATTGACAAGACCGGCCAGGTCCTGAACCCCAAACGACTTGAAGGGCCAACCTATGTGAGCAGGCGCGTCAATGCAACGGGGGAGAGGGTCTTCACGAGAAAGGGATTGGAGAAACCTGGCTGGCTGAACGAGCTCGACATTGAGGGGTCTATTATCTGCGTGCCTCTGTCCGTCGGGGGAGAGAGATTAGGAACCCTGTACCTTGACTCTCCCGATCTCTTGGAGGTCTCTGGCGATCGGCTGCTTCGGAATGTTCGATCGCTTGCGAGGCTGGCCGCAAGACTGATCGACAACGCAGTGCTCAGAAGACGACAGAGCAGCTATGTTAAGGAGCTGATCGATCGGACAAGGGTGCTGGCGGCCGAGCACACCATACCACCTATGTTGGTTCCCGAATCGAGCCGCGCAGCGGATAGGGTGTCCCCATTCCCGGAGATCGTTGGGGCTAGCCAGCAGTTGGCGGACGTCATGCGGGATGCCTCCAAGATCGCCAAGACAGATGTAACAGTGCTTATCACGGGTGAGACGGGCACTGGGAAGGAGCTTTTAGCGCAGGCCATCCACAAGAGAAGCCCTCGTAAAAACGCGCCGTTCGTAGTCATCAATTGTGGCGCAATCCCTAGAGACCTGGTCGAGGCGGAGCTGTTTGGTTTTGAAAAAGGCGCCTTCACCGGCGCCCATAAGCAGAAGCGTGGGCGGCTCGAGTATGGCGACAAGGGGACGCTCTTCCTGGACGAGATTGCCGAGCTTTCTCTCGACATGCAGGTGAGGTTTCTCAGGTTCCTTGAGACCAAAACGGTCGAGAGAGTTGGTGGCGAGGGGCAGACTGTAATTGACTGCCGAATCATCGCGGCAACCAATTGCAACGTTGACGCCGCAGTGAAAAAGGGCACATTCAGGGAGGACCTGTATTACCGGATCAGCACAATCCACATTGAACTACCGCCGATTCGAGACCGTGATGATGATGTGTTGCGACTGGCGAATCATTTTCTTGGCTTGTGTAGGGTCAAATACGGGAAGATGAATAAGATATTCTCGGTCAAGGCCATCGAGCGGATGATGCATTACCCATGGCCGGGCAACGTTCGAGAGCTTCAAAACAGGGTGGAGAAGGCAGTTCTAATATCCACTGGCAGAATCATAACTGAGGGTGATCTGGGTTTGGAAGAAAGAGGGCTAGGCCAGATAACCCGACTCAAGGAGGTGAAGAATAGCGTAGAGGTCTCGCGGCTCAAGGTGGCTCTCAAGGCATCCGGCGGCAATGTGGCCCAGGCGGCCAGGATAGCCGGCCTATCCAGGCAGAACTTCTATCGGCTTACCAAGAAGCATAACCTATCGCTGGACGAGTTCAGGTCGTCCGAGGGCAGCTGAACATGTTCTCATTCCGTCTTGAGCTCTGAGTTCAGGGGCACTGTGAAGTCACACAATGTTACAGAACCGCCGCCTGAAGCACTCCCTTTTACCGTGTGTAGGACGCGCCGGGGGCTGAAAGCCAATTTTGTGCAGACCAAGATGGGCCTTCCAGGGCGGACTAGCCGTAGCGCAATCGAACTGTGAAAAGGCATGTTGCATATATGGCACAATGAATGCTAATATTAGAAATGATGAATAACGTTGCTCATTTGTGGGCAAGCCAACCAGATATGCCAGAAGTGGCGCATCTGCTCGGCCGCCACCAAATACTATATGGTGCGCACGAAGGTCGGAGGCGGCGAATACCATGTGTTTAATGGCTCCCTTTGGCAAAGGCTTGATACGAAACATCGGCAGCTGTCCCAGCCCGAACGCATCGCAAACTAATGAAGTCATTTTTTCTTACATCTGGATGGCTGAGGCCTCAACTCAGCAGTTGCGGGCGTTCTCTCTGCGTCAAGCTTGTCGGCCTCTTGTGCGGTGTTTTGGGCTAGATATGAGCTCTACTGTTGTTGAGGATTGCGGCTTCAAGCCGTTCGATGCGGCCGCCATTTCGTGCGGGAGGCCGGGTGATGGGACTAACAACATCAGAAGATGAGCATGTCCGAGAAAACTGTCTCAGAAGAACTCGATCCGGTGCGTAAACAAAAACACACACGGGCGCGGATACTGCTCATTGACGACGAGGAGATGCTCCGAGATGTTTGGCAGGAAGCGCTAGCGGAGGAGGGCTATGACGTCGAAACCGCGGAGAGCCCTGAACACGCTTTTCTGATGTTAGAGCGAGCGCATTTCGACCTAGTGCTTCTGGACGAGGTCTTCAAGACCGGGCCTTACGATGGGCTGGATGCGTTTCGCAAGATAAGAGAACTGCGCGGGCCCATTCCGGTCATCATGATGACCGGTTATTCCGATGTGGAGGAGAACGTTGTCCAAGCAGTTCACGAGGGAGCCTACCGACAGACCATCAAGAAGCCATCAACTCTCGCCGAAATTACCGGCATCGTCAGCGATTGCCTGCTAGAGAGCAAGAGGAACGCTGAATCATAATCACGCCTTGGCCGTTGACAGTTAGCGGTTGGCAGTCAATCCGCAATCCGCCATCCGCCATCCGCCATCCGCCATCCGCAATTAGTTGGCCGTTCCTTCCGCCTTCATCGCTATCGGACAGGCTAGAAAGCCCGTCCTACGGCCAACACGGACAGGCTAGAAAGCCCGTCCTACGGCCAACGCGGACAGGCTAGAAAGCCCGTCCTACGGCCAACTGGGAACTGCCAACGGGCAACTGACTTCCGTCTTCATCCTTCATCCTTCCGCCTTCATCCTTCATCTACGCATACTTCTCCCTGAAAAGCGCTAAACTGTCGGGCGAATCCACGTTCGACACAGCAACATCCCGCGATATTCGCTTGATGAACGACGAGATGATCCTCTGTGGGCCAACCTCTACGAAATCCGTCGCACCCATCTCGATCATCTTCCTGACACAGTCCTCCCACAAAACCGGCGAAGTCATCTGCTTCCTCAGCGCCTCGACAACCTCCCCCTTCAACTCAACAGGCGAGGCGCTCGCGTTCGAGACTATTGGCACCCTGGCGTCGCAAAACGACACCTTCTCCAGCTCAAGCCCAAACTTCTCCGCCGCCGGAGCCATCAGCTTGGAGTGAAACGGTGCGGACAGCGGCAGCTTCACGAGCCTCCTTGCGCCTCTTTCCCTGAGCATGATAGCTGCCTCGTTCAGAAGGGCGGTCTCGCCGGAGATGACGGTCTGACCTGGGCAGTTGACGTTTGCGGCGCGAATCTCGCCCTTGGCCCGAAGCTCCCCGCAAACCCCCTCGATGGTCTCTCTGTCCGAGCCAATTACGGCGACCATGCCACCCTTGCCGACCGGGACCGCCTCCTGCATCAGCTGCGCTCGTCTTCTGACGAGTCTGAGAGCATCTTCAAACTTCAGGCAACCTGCGCACACCACGGCCGTGTACTCGCCCAGGCTGTGCCCTGCGACCAGTCGCGGCGCAACGCCCGTCTCATCCACAATCGCCGACAGAATAGCGAAGGATGTCGCCAGGACAGCCGGCTGGGTGTTTTCGGTCAGGTCGAGCTGTTCCTTAGGCCCCTCGAAGCAGAGTTTAGAAAGCTCGGACCCGAGCAGCCGGTCTGAGAGCTGAAACACCTCGCGGGCGGACTCGAACTTCTCCGAGATCGCCTTCCCCATCCCTACGGACTGGGCGGCCTGGCCTGGGAATACAAATGCCAGCATCCTCTCACCCATCCACCATTCACTCCTTCCGTTGCCATCGCTATCGGACAGGCTGGAAAGCCCGTCCTACGCCAAACACGGACAGGCTGGAAAGCCCGTCCTACGGGCAACTGACTTCATCCTTTATTCGGTTGGCAGTCGGCAGTTGGCAGTTCCTTCCGTCTTCATCCTTCCGCAATCATACTATGAACTATCCGCTAAGGACGCCAAGAACCACGAAGGTTTCTTCTTAGTGCCCCTTCGTGAACTTCGTGGATCATCTTTCATCCTTTAGCCTTCATCCTTTCACAGCTTCCCGGCCTCTTTGATCAGTTTCAGGCCAATGACCTCTCGCTGGATCTGGTTCGTCCCCTCGTATATCTGCGTTATCTTCGCATCGCGCATCATCTTCTCGACCGGATACTCCTTCATGTAACCGTAGCCCCCAAACACCTGAACCGCGTTCGTCGTTACCTCCATCGCAACGTCCGAGGCGAAGACCTTGGCCATCGCCGACTCCTTCGAGGTGTCCTTCGCTCCGGAGTCGATCATCCGAGCCGCTGAATAAACGAGCGCCCGCGCCGCCTCGATCTTGGTCGCCATGTCGGCCAATATATGCCGTATCGCCTGAAACGACGCTATCTTTTTGCCAAACTGCTCCCTCTCTATCGCGTATTTGGCCGCCTCCTCGAAGGCGCCCTGGGCCACGCCGACCGCCTGGGCACCGATGCCCGGCCGAGTCTTGTCAAATGTCTTCATTGTAATGATGAAGCCGTAGCCCTCCCGCTTCAGGATGTTATCCTTGTGAACGCGGCAATCCGTGAACACAAGCTCACGCGTGGTCGAGGCCCGGATGCCCATCTTGTTCTCCTTCTTGCCAAAATCGAAACCCTCCTGGCCCTTCTCGACGATGAACGCGGTCAGGCCCCTCGCTCCCCGTTCTGGGTCTGTGCTCGCTATCACTGTGTATATCTCCGCCTCGCCACCGTTTGTTATCCACTGCTTCGTCCCGTTGATGACGTAGTAATCGCCGTCCCGAACCGCCCGCGTCCGCACCGCCGCAGCGTCGCTTCCGGCGTTGGCCTCGGTCAGAGCAAACGCTGTCAGCCTCTTGCCCTCAGCGACATCCGGCAAAAGCCGCCTCTTCTGCTCATCACTGCCGAACATAATCAACGGATACGCCCCGAGGCCAGTGGCAGCATACGAGAGAGCGATCCCGCTGCAAACGCGGCTGAGCTCCTCTGTAACGAGGCAGAAGTCCGTAACACCGCCGCCGAGCCCATCGTATTCCTCCGGAATTAGCAGCGCGAATAGCCCAGCCTGACCAAGCATCTTAACGATGTCCCACGGAAACTCCCCTGTCTCGTCAAGCTCCGCCCGGATCGGCCTCATCTGCTCCTCGGCTATGCGCCTCGCGAGTTTTCTCGTTTCCTGCTGCTCCTCGGTGAAGAAGTAGTCCATTCTCTGCTCCCTTTACATTTAGCCTACAATTCCAAATCAGCTGTGCTGAACTATCTCCATACTATCAGCCAGTGTCGGAAGGTATTCATCGACTTGATGAGCTCTCTCCCGTCATTCCTATTGTTTCTTGGCCAATTTGGCCTTGAGAGCCGCCTTACGCGCCTTGGATTTCGCCGGCGCAACATAGTAATGCTCGAACAGCGTCCGGAGCGTCTCCAGTGTCCACTCCGCCTCGTCGGGCAGGGCCCGCAACACCTGACCTGTCAGGTCCTCGTTTGCGTGAGCGGAGAAGTTGCCTATGTTACGAAGGTCATCCAGGTCGCTTTTGACGTGCTCAGGAGTATTCTGGTCGTTCACTACGGCCTCGACCTGCTGCTTGAGATTCTTGCTCTTTGGTGCGCCAGCTTCATTCACCAGAATAAGTTGCATGCAACGCCTCGCGAGAGCGGCGGCGGCGGTTGGGCTGATGTCGATGACATCGCACGCTTCATTGTAATCTGCGGCTACATCATCGGGGACCTCTTTCGGGCACGGTGCCCGATAGGGTCTCTTCGGGTACAAGAGTAGCCCCACATCCAGCGTTTCTGGCATTTCTGGCGGCCACATCTCCCGTCTGATCTTCTCTCGTGCGCCCTCCGCCGGATCCGGACGGCTCCTCACAGGCGGGTGGACTTCAATCTGAAGCTGCAAGATTGGTTTGTGGCAGGCAGGACAGCACTGTGCCTCGACGACCCAGGGCCAGTCCCCAAAACTGAAGAATTGATGCCTTCCACATTCGCCCTTCTGTCCCCAGTACATCTCCGTGCCGCAATGTGGACACTTCATTCTACCTGCCCTACGTTGTCGTCTCCCGCAAACTCCAGCTCTGTCATTCCTTGCTTCACCCTCTCTGCCCGCGGGGCTTTTTTGAACGTGACGTTCGTGTGGCGGGATGGCGGGTAATCGATACCCTTGCCGGCCATTATCTCCTCAATGGTCAGAATCTGGAGGCGGGGGTACTGCTTGTCCCAGCCGGGCGAGTAGTAGGTCCCAGCTGCGGCGGCCTCGGCTCGCATCGGCTTCGTGGGTGGGAGCATCGTTATGAGCACCGCCATCTCAGACTCCTCGCGCTCGAGAACGCCGCGGAGGTCCCGGACGTGAGATACGCTGACGTGGCCCGACTTGACCGAGAGGATGATCTGCTTGGTTTTCCCGCCCTTGCCCTCGTCGTGGAAGTATAATCGGCCATCGATGCCCCTGTCGGCGCCTTTTCTCTGTTCGGCTGGCCTCGCACCCACAAGACCGAGCGCCCACCACTGGAACTGATACGGATTCTCCTTAGCGAGCGCCATGGCGCCGGAGATGGAGACCGGCTCACCGATGACCTCGAACTCATTTCGGACTTTCGCGCCGAAGGTGCTCTCGAGCCGGTATTTCATGAGCGTCACCGCCAGATGTGTTATGTCGATACCGATCCATCGCCTGCCAAGCCGATGGGCGACAGCGACCGTCGTCCCACAGCCGCAGAACGGGTCGAGCACGAGGTCCCCTTTGCGACTGCTCGCTTCAATGATTCGCTCTAAGAGCGACTCAGGCTTCTGGGTCGGGTAGCCGAGGCGCTCCTTTGCCCGAGAGCCGATGGGCTTGAGGTCCGTCCAGACATCCTGCAACGGCACGCCCGGCATCTCGTCCAAGTAGCGCTTGTATGCAGGAACGGCGCCGGGCTTCAGCTGGACGATCCGACCTGCGTGGATAAGTTGATGCATTCTCTTCTCGCTGTAGCGCCAGAAGCGGATTATCCCCATGATCTCATACTGTGGATTCCCCTTTCTTGCACCTCCTGGGCCAATCAAGTTATCCAGTCTGTATCGCCGGCCAGTTCCCTCTTCCACGTATTTGTAGGATCGGTGAAGATATTCCTGGTCATACGGCGTGTATTGCGGATTCCACTGCCAGTCGTCGGTCTTTGTGTAGAAAAGAATGATGTCATGGATGCGTCCGTGCTGGCGCCGGCCCTGCTTTGTGTCGCTGTGAGCGCTGCTGCGTTTCCAGATGATCTCCGTGCGGAAGCTCCGGGGCCCGAACACGGCGTCCATGAGCAGCTTCAGGTAGTGACTTGCCGTGGGGTCGCAGTGAAGATAGATGCTGCCCGTTGACTTCAGGACTCGCTTCAGCTCCACTAGCCGCGGGGCCATCATGGCCAGGTAGGCCATCATGTCGTTATCGCCCAGGAGCTTTCGGAAGCCCTGCATCGCCTCGGATACCCGGCCGCCGGCCTCAACGACATGCTGGTATGCCCAGACAGCGTCTTGGTCCCACTGCCAGGTGTCCTTGAAGGCTTTGATCTGAGCCGTGGAGCGAGTGCCGTTTCTCTCCGCAAACAGCACATTGTAATCCTGGTTGCTCTTGAACGGCGGATCGAGATAGATCAGATCGACGCACCCATCTGGCAGGTGTAGCCGCAGCACCTCCAGATTGTCACCGTAGCAGAGCGTGTTTGGGGATAAGTCGATCATTG
>CAZKNE010000025.1:0-6739 GCA_964554005.1 uncultured bacterium
AGGTTATATGCACACGCTCGATGAGACCGCCATCATGTTCAATGTCAGCGGCGAGCGCATCCTCCAGATGCAAGACTCCGCTCTAAACAAGCTTCAGTGCGCTCTGATGTGGCCGCCGAACGACATTGCAGATTTCTTGATGAAGGTAGGATCTGGTTTAGCTCACCCAGTTCCGGTGAGCACCGGCAGGGCATCGGAACGTCCGGGCGAGAGAATCCCGCCGCCGCCATCGCCGGGAGATGAAGTCCGCAAAATGCGCGACGAAGTGATCTTAAAGCTGAAGGAGGAGTCCTCGGAGGTCAGTCGCACACTCGCGAACATCCTCGAACAAGCTGGGGATCGCACGAGCACGCGGCCAGACCCATCGCCCTGCCAGACTTCCGGGGATGGAGCTGAGGCTGACACGAGCCTCGATCCACGATACAAAGCGCTTCTGGAACAGTTGTGCCGACGCCAATCATGGGACAGGAAGAGCTTCGAGAAGCTTGTGCGCGAACACGGTTTCATGGTATCAGATGCTATTGACACAATAAATGAATGGGCCGATGAGGCGCTTGGAGATTTTCTGATAGAGGACGGTGATCCGGTAGTTCTGGATCTTTCACTGTTGAGGAAAGCACTCGATGGACAAACCCATTAAACAAAGGGAACGAAGCGCCATATTGCAGTCGCTCCGCGCGGGAGTGGTACCCAAGATAGGCCTTCAGCATATTCAGGTGGGGAGAAAGGACGAGGTCGAGGCCATCATTCGCGACCTAGATCTCATCGCCGAGGGCGGCTCTACGGTGCGACTCGTCATAGGCCGTTATGGGTCTGGCAAGAGTTTTCTGCTGAACCTCTCCAGAATACTGGCCCTGCACAAGAGGTTTGTCGTTGTTCAGGCGGATCTAACGACGGACCGCCGGCTGTACTCCAGGCAGGGACAGGCACGAGCCTTGTATGCGGAACTGATGCAGAACATGGCAGTTCTATCGAGACCGATGGGTGGGGCGATAGCAAGCGTTGTGGAGAGGTGGGTATCGGATGTCGATTTCCGGGTCAGGGAGTCCGGCGGAACTGAGGAAGATGTTGGCAAGGAGATACATAAGCGACTGAGGCCCTTGCAGGACTTGGTGAGCGGCTACGACTTCGCCAACGTTGCTATCAGGTACCTTCAGGGCTTTCACAGTCAGGACGACCTGTTAATGGCATACGCGCTTCGCTGGCTGCGCGCTCAATACACCACCAAGACCGAGGCAAGACAAGATTTAGGCGTCTGGTCGATCATTGACGATCGGAATATCTATGATTATTTGAAGCTCGTGGCGGCGTTCGTCCGCATGGCCGGATATGCCGGGCTTCTGGTAAACATAGATGAGATGGGGGTGCTCTCTCACCGGTTGAGCAATTCGCGGGCGAGAAATGGGAATTATGAGGTGCTTCTGAGAGTGGTCAACGACTGCAATCAGGGCAATGTAAGCGGGATCGGATTTCTCTTCGCTGGGACCGACTCATTCCTTGAGGACCGCCGTAGAGGGCTCTATAGCTATGAAGCGCTCGCCACGAGGCTTGCGGAGAACCCTTTTGCCGTGGAGGGACGGAAGGATTTCTCAGGGCCGGTCATCCGTATAAGGAACCTATCTCCCGAACACCTCTATGTTCTACTTCTTAACATCAGAAATGTCTTTGCCAGTGGCGATCCGAGCAAGCATCTCGTGCCCGACGAGGCGCTGAAGGAGTTCATGATTCATTGCTCAAAGAAACTGGGCTCTGATTATTACCTCACTCCTCGTGAGGCGGCCATGGAGTTCGTGGGCTTTCTGTCGATTCTTGACCAGAACCCAGAAATGGCTTGGAAGACCCTCCTGTCCAGAACCAAGACCACGTCAGGTGCTGACCAGAAAAGCCACTCACGGGTTCCCGATGACGATCGAAACGGTGATCTCAAGGCATTCAAGCTATAATGTGCTCGCGGAGGTCCGCCTTGCCCGAGAGCAATCAGAGAGCCTTCGACCTTCTGCATCCCTCGATCCAGCGAAAGCTGTACGACATGAAGTGGACCGACCTTCGGCCAATTCAGGTCGATGCCATTCGAGAGATAATCTTAGCGAGAAGTAATCGCATCGTCATTTCAGCCCTGACGGCGGGCGGCAAAACCGAGGCGGCTTTTCTGCCGGTACTTTCAGAGATCGTTGACAACTGCTCTGAGGGCGTCAGGGCGCTTTATGTGGGCCCTTTGAAGGCACTCATTAACGACCAGTTTCGGAGATTAGAGGACCTGTGTCAGCGCGCCCCTATCCCTGTCTGGAGATGGCATGGAGATATAGGCCAGTCGTCCAAGAAGTCCTTGCTCAAGAGCCCCTCGGGCGTGCTGCTCATCACCCCCGAATCGCTAGAGTCTTTGTTCATCAATCGGCCACAACATATCGATAAATTATTCCGCAGGCTTTCTTTCATTGTTATCGACGAGATGCATTCATTCATGGGCTCAGAGAGGGGAGCACACCTCAAGAGCCTCATTCACCGGCTGACCGCCAGATCAGGAGAGAAGGTCGGCATCATTGGTCTTTCTGCCACTCTAGGCGACATGAAGCACGCCTGCGACTGGATCTGCCTCGATCAGAGCGAGAGGCCTTTCTTAATAGACGATCATACTGAAGAGAAGTCAGTCCGCTACGTGATCCATGGGTATCTTAGGCGGAAGAAAGACGAATCGAGAGATAAGGTGGCGCCACAGGGGAGACGTGCTGAGGTTCGCGATCCTGAGGCCACAGCTGCCGATCAGCAGCTAGCTTCCGACATCTACAATGCCTTTAGGGGCAAGACAGCGCTAATCTTCGCTAACAGCAAGGTCAAACTGGAGTTTTTTGCCGACCTAGTGAGCAGAATATCTCAGCGCAAAGGACTACCTAATCCTTTTCGGGTTCATCATGGTTCACTTGGGAAGGGCGTGCGTGAGGATGTCGAGGGTGAACTGCGATCCGATCGCCCCACTTCGGTCTTTTGCTCCAGCACTCTTGAGATGGGTATTGACGTCGGGAACGTGTCCATTATTGGCCAAATCGGTCCTCCCTGGTCAGTGAGTTCGCTGATCCAGCGCTTGGGGAGAAGCGGACGTGATCCTGACCAGCCCTCCATAATGAGAATGTTCATCGATGAGTATGAGCCCGGGAAGAGCAGTCCAATAGTCAGGCGCCTTTACCCCGGCATTCTTCAGGCCATAGCGATGTCAGAATTGATGCTTCAGAAGTGGTGTGAGCCCCCAGATCTGGGCAGAATACACGCTTCCACTCTGATACATCAAACAATGAGCATGATCGCTGAGACTGGGGGAGTGAAAGCCGACCGGCTTTTTCAGAGGCTAATCGAGAACGGCGCATTCAAGAATGTAAGCAGAGAGATGTTTATCCGGGTCTTGCGCTGCCTTGGAGATAAGGACGTGGTCGAACAGATGCCTGAGGGCGATCTAATCCTCGGAATTGAGGGGGAGCGAGTAGTTAGGAGGTTCGACTTCTACGCCGCCTTTCGGGTTGATGAAGAGATTCGTGTCATCCACAAGAACAAGTGCATTGGAAGCGTGCTCCTTTATCCCGGCCTCGCAGCGGATGGCTTCCTTATCCTGGCCGGGCGCCGGTGGAAGATCCTGGAGGTTGACAGAAAGCGAAGGGAGATCCTAGTGACCCCCTCAAAGGGCGGGCGGCTTCCTTTCTTCTCTGGCAGCCACGGACCCGATGTTCATCCCGCTATCAGAAAGAAAATGCGGGAGGTCTTATTGTCGTCTGGGACGATCCCATATCTTGACCCCCAAAGCAGAGAACTCTTGGAATACGCTCGCGGCGTAGCTAAGGATTCCAAGTTGAGCGAGGCCTGCTTCTACAGGGAGGGGTCCACGATTACATGGTTTACATGGACGGGCTCACGCATAAACAGGACCCTGATGGCTCTTGGGCGTTTCTACGGCAATATGGACGTTTCCGACGAAGGCATCGCTCTGAAGTTCGACAGGACCTCAGTAGAGAAGATACGTGAAACTTATAAGGGATTTCTTGAAAGATGTCCCACGGCGGTTGAGTTGGCAGCAAGATTCCCCTCTCTCGAGCAGGAGAAGTTTGACCACTATCTCTCTGATGCTCTACTAGCTGAGGTTTTTGCGAACAACTGTCTTGACATAGACGGCGCAAGACAACTGATTGAGTCGCTAAACGTCGCGTGACTTTCTCACTCGCGGACGAGGCTCGGCCCGTTGCTCATTTACGAGGGCGAGGTTACAGCGGGCTTCCCAACAGGCGAATACGTGCTCTTCGCCGACCTAGTTGATTCTGCAACAGGCGAGAGCGTATATGAATCGAGGGCAGGATTCAGTATCCGCAACTATTAGACTAAAGGTCGGGGAGCGGGATGCCGGCAGGACTCCTGCAATAGCGCCCTGCTCCCCGTGAGCTACCACTGGGCGGCGCTGATCTCTCCGAGCAGGTTTGACGTGCCCTGCTAAAAGAGCGCCGCATACCAACAGTATGCGCCTACGGAGAAATCATCTTGATTCCATCCAGTAGCCGATGTCGTCGCCCTGCGGCTCGGAGGCCGTCGTTGGCGTCTCGAGGCACATATTGGGGCCAGCGCTGATGCACCAAACATAGTCGCCCTTCAGCCTCCCACCCTCGAATGCGCCGACCGAGACGAGGTATTTGTTTGCCCAGGGATCATCCGTAACGTAATGCAGATAGGGGCCCTCCCAGCCTCGTGTTGAGCTGGCCATTGTGGATTCGGTCGATATGGGGAAGTAAAACGGGCGTTCCCGACCGTTCTCCACCAGGTGGAAATACGCATCATCGCTGACCGTGCCCCACGTCTCCCAGGCCGGCTCGTAGAGGTCCGGCATGTCGCCCCTGTTCCCATATAGGTAGTCAATGCACGGCTTCCGGTCGGGATCGTCGAATGGCGAGCAGTAATATGGCCACTCGCCGGTGTCTTCGTGAAAGAGCAAGATTCCCGTTGAAATGTTCCGGCAGTCGCCGAACGCCCGTGTCCTGATGCTCTCGTCGATATACTTGAACATGAGGTCATACCCCACCAATACCACCATAAGAGCCGCGAGGCCCAGAAGGGACCACAGAAGCCGCAATCCTCTCTTCCGAAGCCACCAACGCAAGAAAAACAGAGGTATGAGCATCGCGGCGATTAGCACTTTGAGCACCGGGGTGCTAAAGCGCATGATCTCTCCTATTCTCGTTTTAGTTGCTATCGTCTCCGGCGACATCCTACATGGATTCAACATTGGGATTGAGCTCCGAATCCAACCATCAACACAGAGAAACGCGCACTCGAGCAATAAGACCGCCCACAACACAAGCCAGAGGATGTCTAATGACCAAAAACGGCGGCTTCTGCGCTTGGCGTCATTCTGATTCATAGGTCTTCTCCATTCTAAAGCCCCGTACTCAGACTATATGGTATGCGCAGACTATAGTATGGGAATGATGCCTAAATCAAGTTGCTTTTCTTGTCCCTCTTTGCCCTATTGACCTTGGGCTTCGGAGTTGCTTGATCAGATGCTGCGGCGCATATAGTGTTGTGGGGTTGAATGATAGACCTTTGATTGGGGAGCGAAATGCGTAGGGTAAGGGTTCTGGTCTGGCTCAAGAAGGACGTTCTTGACCCTCAGGGACGAACGATAACTGAGGCGCTGCACGGGCTTGGATATGATCTGGTCGAGGACGTTCGGCAGGGCAAGGCGTTCGACATCAATCTGGATGACGATGGCGTGGACGATGAGGGGTTAGTTGCGGTTCTGTCCGAGATGTCGAGGCGACTGTTGTCCAATCCAGTGATCGAGGACTACAGGATAGAGCTCTTGGAATGAGGTTTTTTGCTCTCTCAGTCGTCTTCCGTCGGCGGAGAGTGTCCTTAGTTGGTCCATTGAGGAGGTGTCCCAGTTGTCTTTCAGGTTCGGAATCGTAGTTTTCCCTGGAACTAATTGCGACCTCGATACGAAGGCTGCGCTCCAGGCGCTCGGCGCAGAGAGCGAGTTTGTGTGGCACACAGCAACTCGGCTGGACGGTTTTGAATGCGTGATTCTGCCGGGGGGCTTCGCCCATGGGGACTACCTGCGAACGGGCGCGATTGCGGCCTTCTCTCCCGTCATCCCGGCCTTGAGGCGCCACATAGACGCTGGCGGCCTCGTGATTGGGATATGTAACGGGTTCCAGGTGCTTTTGGAGATGGGCGTTCTGCCGGGCGCCATGATGCGGAATCGGAGCCTTCGGTTTATATGTCGCTTCGTCCACGTGTTAGTCGAGCAGGTCGATACGCCCTTCACTAGGAACTGCGGCCCCAAGCAGGTCCTGCGCATGCCAATCAGCCATTTCGAGGGCAACTATTACATTGATGATGCGGGACTGAGTCGCCTGGTGCAGAACAACCAAATTGTGCTGAGGTATTGTGATGCTGAGGGCAACTGCACGCCCGCGTCGAATCCTAATGGCGCAACGTTTAACATCGCAGGAATATGCAACGCAAGTCGCAACGTTTTCGGCCTAATGCCACATCCGGAGCGCGCCTCGGAGTCGCTTCTTGGTTCGGCTGATGGCAAGCAGATTTTTAATTCAATCGCCCAGTCTATCGCGGGGCGCGCCCTATGAGGCTGGGCCATAATTCGGCGTCGGGCGTCGTAGGGGCGGGGGGTTTTGGCCCCCCCCAAAAAAAAGGGAAAAAAAAAAAAAGGGGGGGAAAAACAACCCCCACGCAGAATTTTAAAAAACCA
>CAZKNE010000025.1:6749-12428 GCA_964554005.1 uncultured bacterium
TGTTCTCTGTCATGTGGTCTGAGATGGGCGGAGACAAGCCCCGCCCCTACGTTGATGTATCCGCAACTATTCTCACGGAAGAATCAAGAACAAGATGACTGATCTGTCGAAGCTTTTGAGGGAGCACGGCCTCCCCAGGGAGGAATACGAGCGCATTGTCGAGGGACTCGGCAGGCCACCAAACCGCCTGGAGCTCGGCATGTTCTCTGTCATGTGGTCTGAGCATTGCTCCTACAAGAGCTCGAAGCGCTATCTTGGCACGTTTCCGACTTCGGGTGAGCAGGTTATCCAGGGGCCGGGCGAGAACGCGGGCGTGATCGACCTTGGGGATGGCATCGCGCTCGTCTTCAAGATCGAATCTCATAACCATCCTTCGTTCATCGAGCCTTTCCAGGGCGCCGCGACGGGCGTTGGCGGGATACTGCGCGACATCTTCACGATGGGCGCACGGCCATTCGCGATTCTCGACTCGCTTCACTTCGGCAATCTCGATAGCCCGCGCAATCGCTATATTATGCGTGGCGTGGTCTCAGGAATATCCTTTTATGGGAACTGCATCGGCGTGCCCACGGTCGGCGGTCAGACGTTATTCGCTGACTGTTACAGCAAGAATCCGTTGGTAAATGTGATGTGTGCAGGAATTGCGAGCAAGGACAAGGTCTTCTATGGCAAGGCGCGAGGGCTGGGCAACACCGTAATATACGCAGGCTCCAGAACTGGCCGCGATGGGCTGCACGGGGCGACGATGGCGTCATCGGCGTTTGATGAGACGAGCGAGGAGAGGCGTCCGACGGTGCAGGTGGGCGACCCTTTTGCTGAGAAGCTTGTCATGGAGGGCTGCCTCGAGCTGATGGACAGGGGGCTCATCGTCGGGATTCAGGACATGGGTGCGGCGGGGCTTACGTGTTCAACCTCGGAGATGGCGGCAAGGGGAGGGACAGGCGTCAGGATCGATCTTGGCAAGGTGCCGAGGCGAGCTGGCAACCTCACGCCCTACGAGATGATGTTGTCCGAGTCACAGGAGCGGATGCTGCTTGTAGTTACACCGCAGCGCAAAGAGGAGGTGCTCGACGTTTTCAGCAAATGGGGTGTCAAGGCAGTTGCCATAGGTGTCGTAACAGGGGACGGCACGCTCGTCGTCGATGAGGGGTCAGAGAGGGTGGCAGAGGTGCCTCTTGCGCTTCTAATCGATCGGTGTCCCGTTTATGACCGCCCGACCTCAAAACCGCCGGCGCGGGTAAGGCCAGCTGAGGCTAAGCGCGTTGACATCAGCCTGAAGGATGCGATTGAGACGTTGGTTGGCTCGCCCAACTTGTGCGACAAGCGTTGGGTGTTCGAGCAGTTCGATCACCTCATCGGGACGAACACTGTTGTGGGTCCTGGGGCGGATGCGGCCGTGCTGCGGATCAAGGGCACCAAGAAGGCTGTGGCGCTTTGCCTGGACGGCAACGGAGCCAAGGCGGCCATTGACCCCTATTGGGCAGGAGTCTCCGCCGTTGCTGAGTCCTATCTCAACGTGTGCTGCACAGGCGCAGAGCCGCTTGCGGTAACCAACTGCCTCAACTTCGGGAATCCCGAGCAGCCGGCCGTCATGTGGCAGTTTGGCGAGGCTACTAGGGGGTTGAGGGATGCCTGCGAGTCCCTTAAAGTGCCTGTAACGGGCGGCAACGTCAGTTTCTACAACGAGACGCTCGGCGAGGGCATCTTTCCGACGCCGATCGTCGGGATGGCCGGCCTAGTTGAGGACGTGCGCTTGGTGGTGCGGCCGGCGTTCAAGCGGGCAGGCGATGTTGTCCTGTTGCTTGGCAAGACTGATTCGAGGCTGGAGGCTTCGGAGCTGGCGAGCATAGTGACCGGAGAGCGCCGAGGCGAGCTCACTCCGATCGATCTTGAGGCTCACAAGCGGGTCTCGCAAGCGGTCTTGAACTTGGGGCGCGATGGCCTGCTGCAATCTGCTCACGACTGCTCTGAGGGCGGAGTTGCGCTGTCGCTGCTGGAGAGCTGTTTTGTTGCTGGGGACGGCTCGTGGCCTGGCGTCAGGGTCTCGGTGCCCAGCGATGTCGATCCGGTGGCCTGGCTGTTTGCCGAGACGTCTTCCCGCGCGTTAATCTCCGTCAAGCGGGAGGATGTTCGGAAAGTTGTGCGTTATCTAGAGCGGCAGGACCTTGAGCATCTAGTCTTGGGCGAGGTCCGCGAGGATGTGTTCGAGGTTCAGAGTGGCCATAGTTCGCTGCTTGGGGTAACAGTGGAGCATCTATGGCGAATCTGGGCGTCAAAGCTAGAAGAATTGCTAAATGGAGAGTCTAAATGACAAGCCGATGCGAAGAACTTGCCCGAGCGTGGGAAAGCCATGATTGACGAAATAGACCACAGCTGCGGCATTATCGCTGTCTTGGGTCATCCCGAGGCTGCTAACCTCGTCTATCTTGGACTCTATGCGCTTCAGCACCGAGGGCAGGAGAGCTGCGGCATCGTCTCCAGGAGGGACCATCGCATGAAGGTGGCGAAAGGGATGGGCCTGGTGGCGGACGTTTTCGATCAGGTAAAACTCGATCAACTGATAGGCGATTCGGCGCTCGGCCATGTAAGATATTCAACCACAGGCTCATCGCGCCTCGAGAACGCTCAGCCGATCCTCGTGGACTGCGCCAAAGGCTCGGTCGCGGTCGCACACAACGGCAACCTCGTCAACTCGCTCGATGTGCGTGCCGAGCTCGAGAGGCGCGGCTCGATCTTTCAATCGACCTCCGACAGCGAGACGATCGTCCACCTCATCGCGAAGTCAAGAATGCCAAGTTTCGAGGGCGCCGTGGTTGACGCGCTCTCGAAGTTGAGAGGCGCCTACAGCCTTGTCGCCATGAATCAGGACATGCTGGTGGCGGCCAGAGACCCGAGAGGCTTCAGGCCACTGGTGGTCGGCACGCTAGGAGATGGCTACGTCATCGCATCCGAGACGTGCGCGTTCGACCTGATAGGTGCGGAGTATTCCCGCGAGGTGGAGCCTGGCGAGGTGGTCGTCATCAGCGATGGCGAGTTGAGGAGCTATTTCCCGTTCCCGCCGAGGCGCAAGGCGCGCTGCGTGTTCGAGCTCATCTATTTCGCCAGGCCTGACAGCCTAGTCTTCTCCAAGCCGACGCACATCGTTCGCAAGCAGTTCGGTGCGATGCTTGCCGAGGAGACAGGCGTCATGGGCGACATCGTTATCCCTGTGCCCGATTCGGGCACCTGCGCGTCGATCGGCTATTCAGAGAGGTCGGGCATATTTCGCGAGAAGGGGTTTACGAGAAACCATTACGTTGGCAGAACGTTCATCGAGCCGAAGCAATCGATACGGCATTTCGGCGTCAAGCTGAAGCTGAACCCGATCCGGGACGCTGTTGCGGGCAAAAGTGTGATAGTGATCGACGATTCGATCGTCAGGGGCACAACGTGCAGGAAAATAATCGACATGTTGCGAGGGGCCGGCGCCAAGAAAATCCACTATGGAGTTACTTCGCCCCCATATAAGCACCCCTGCGTGTATGGGATCGACACCCCTAGCGAGGAAGAGCTGATCGCCAACCAGTATTCAGTTGAAGAAATCAGGAAGTTCATCGGCGCAGACACGCTCTCTTACCTATCGATAAAAGGCCTGCTTTCCGTTCTGGGCGAGGACGCGAAGGGATATTGCACGGCCTGCTTTTCCGGTAAGTATCCGGTCGTGCACAGGGCTTCCAAGGCCTCGCAGTTCGACCTCTTCAGGTTTCCGAGCATCAACATCCGCTAGCGCTCAGTGCCGCGGCGCCTCATCGCCCGGCGCAAGCGGTGGCGAGGCGAGGAGGTTACTATGGTCCTAACCCCCATCTTCAGAGGCTGTCCAATAAGTATGTTCTCGGGAGAGACGCTCCGGGATGGTGCAATGGGACATACTATATGTAGGGGCAGGCCTTGTGTCTGCCCGATATATAGATGGGCGGAGACAAGCCCCGCCCCTACGCAACTCCAGATTCGACTTATTGGACAGCCTCTGAATTCGGGTGTTAGGATAATCAGAGCCATCTATATCACCGCATTGAAATGCGGTGATTCAGAGCTTCGCCAGCCGACGGATCCGATGCGTGTGCCCACCTCATCGCCCGGCGCAAGCGGTGGCGGCTGGGCGCTACAAGAATGGGACCTTGCTGCTGCCGACGTTCGTGAGGGTTATCGACAGCGAGAACTGAGTGTCGTGGCGTGTTTCCTCCTGCCAAGCGGCGTTTTTGTATTCCCACGCTACTTTTGATTCCTGACCCGCGAAGAACATGAGCGACCAGCACTGCGAGTGATACACCACGGTGTAGTTGTTCTGGTTGAAGAGGTTGTCAGCGATGTTGTAATTGATGGTCGTGTAAAGCTCCAGCTTTGGATGAGGCGCACATCCGAGCTCGGCGGTGAGGTAGCGGGTGTCGGGATAGGAGCTGTCATCGCTGCTCGTATTGGTGCTCGGACGGAACAAGTCGATGCAGCGGTAGCGGAGCGATGTATGCCAGGATTGTTTGTTATAGCTGGCGGCGAGCGTGTAGCTCGAGATGCGGTTTTTGTGCGGATTGTAGTTGAGTTGGAGGTTGGCATCGAGCGTGTCGGTCGGTCGCACAGTCATTGAGGTCATAACGTCTGAGAAGGGGCTATAGTCGGCCCGGTATGGGCTGAGCTCCACTTTCTTGAGGATCACGGCCGATCTGAAGTCGTAGCTCTGTCGGACGGTGAGCTCGAGGAGGTCTCGATATGTGGTCTTGAGATTACCGTCGTCGTCGGGCTTGACGATCTTGGCCCGGAGGCGGTTAGTGAACGAGTATGTCATGGCGCTTCGTCCCCACAGATCGGGAGTTATCATGCCGATATAGTCCATGCCATCGTAGTTGAGGTAATACCAGTGCCCTGAGTGGTTGCCGGAGAGATCGACGTTATAGAGCAGCGATTGGTTGACGGCAGGGATGTAATCGAAGTTCACTGAGGGCTTGATTAGATGTTCCACCTTCTCGATGTTGCCCCAGCCTGAGACGGAGAAGACCCTGTGCACTGCGGGCCCGGAACAGCTCAGGCTACAGTCGTATATCTCCCTCCTGACGTCGTTACCGTGGCGCACGACCCTCTCGAACGGTCGCTCCTTGTCGAATATGTCTCCTTCCTTGCGGCCGGTCAGGAGCCCGGAATTGTCTGCGATGAACGAGTAGGTCTTGACCTTGCCCAGGCCCTCGACGCCGAGCCCAGACAGGTCGAGCGACGAATCGATATACCATGTGGTGCGGAGGCCCACACGGCCTGTTAGCGAAAGCCACCGTCCGATGTTGAGGGGGTAGATGAGTTGGGGATAGATATCGAACCTGTTGGTCCTCCGCTCAATTGGCTCGTTGGCGAAACTGGACGTCTGGGACAGGCTGGAGGCCTGAAGCGAGAACTGATAGAACAGAGGCGTGTGGGGTATGGGTCGCCTCATGCCCACGAAGCTGATCTCGGGCAGCTTTTGCAGGATGATATCCGTGAGGACGTCCTTGTCGAGGCCCTCCACCTGCTTCACGTTCGCTGACAAGTAGTATTGCGACCAGCTCTTGGTTAAGGAGACCTCCGAGACGATCTCCTGTGGGCGGTTAAAGATGTTCCACACATAATCCTCGCCGAACTGCTTATCGCTGATGTAGTTGATGTTCGCCGTCGCCTTGA
>CAZKNE010000026.1:0-12285 GCA_964554005.1 uncultured bacterium
CTGATGTCACAGCTTTGCGCTAGATTCACGTTCCACGACCTTATTATATGGGATCGGGTCGTTGGCTATAATGAGCGACGAGACAGTCTCACACCAGCCTACGAGATGATCCTTGTCCTCCGGAAGAGCGAGAAAGTCAAATTCCGCAAAGATAGGGTCCGAATCCCCTATGATGCGAAGAAGATCGAGATGTACCTGCGTGACAAAAGATATAGTGATAAGAAGGCCAGGCTCGAACATCTTTCCCAAGGCAGATATGCAACCAATATCCTGTCCGTCCCAAGCCTAAAGGGAGCATCCAAAGAGAAGTGTGGCCACCCTAGCCAGAAACCGATCGAGCTGATCAGCAAGCTGATTCTCATTTCCAGCGATCCGGGGGACCTGGTGCTTGATCCCTTTCTCGGGTCCGGAACAACAGCAGTAGCTGCCGAGACACTCAGCCGAAAATGGATAGGCATCGAGCTCAACGAGAGCTATTGCGCTATTTCCCGTCGAAGGATCGATGAAGTGCATGGTCTATTCGCCGGTGTCGAAGACAGACCAAGCGCAGCTGAAGAAGCCCCTAATAAAATGGCCGGGAGCAGCTTTGGCTTAAGCGCCAAGTCTAGCAGAGATTGACACCGCTTTAATCAGCTGTACCACGAATCATATCAGCCTCAAGTAAACTGCCGGTCGAGCGTGCGGTATTGCACTGCCTCGGAGAGGTGCTCAGGGAGGAGATTGGGCTCATCAGCGAGGTCGGCTATCGTCCGGGCGACCTTCAGGATGCGGTCGTAGGCGCGAGCGCTCATGCCCATTCTGTTGATCGCTGCCTCCATTATCGCCTCGCACTGCTCATCGAGCCGGCAGTAGCGTTTGATGTCCCTGGACTGCATGTGGGCGTTGCAGAAGAAGGGCTCATCCCGGAAACGTTCCTGCTGGACCTTCCGTGCGGCGTTGATTCGTGTGCGCACCACCTCCGACTTCTCGCCGGGCGACCATTTGGCAAGGTCTGAATAGGGAACGACCGGGACATCGAGGTGGATGTCAATTCTATCTAGCAGGGGACCCGAAATGCGAGAACGATACCGCTGAATCTGAATCGGCGTGCACTTGCAGGCCACCTTGGGGTTCGTCAAATGGCCGCACGGGCAGGGGTTCATCGCTGCCGCCAGCATGAACCGTGTCGGGAACTTCACCGAAAGAGCGGCCCTTGAGATCGTAACCGAACCATCCTCCAGCGGCTGCCTCAAGACCTCCAGCACGTTACGGTGGAACTCAGGCAGCTCATCCAGAAACAACACGCCGTTGTGAGCGAGGCAGACCTCACCCGGGCGAGGATATGCTCCCCCGCCGATCAAACCCGCATCTGAGATGGTGTGATGTGGGGACCTGAAAGGCCGCGTCGCGACGAGCGATTGGCCCTTGCTAAGCTTACCCGCTACGCTGTGTATCTTGGTTGTCTCAAGCGATTCCTGAAGCGTCATCTCTGGTAGGATCGTGGGCAGTCGCTTGGCAAGCATGGTCTTGCCGGCGCCCGGCGGGCCGATCATTATCACGTTGTGTGCCCCGGCGACCGCAACCTCGAGCGCCCGTTTGGCGTACAGCTGGCCTTTGACATCGGCGAAATCGACCCGGTAGTGCGAGGCAGTCTCGAAGGCTTGCTTCATGTCAACTACCGTGCGAGGTATCTCAACGTTGCCATTGATGAAATCAATAGTCTGCGCGAGCGAGCTCACGGCGAAAACGTCCACACTGTCAACGACGCCGGCCTCACTGGCGTTTGCATCAGGGACGATCATGGCGGCGCAGTTGACGTCGCGTGCGGCCATGGTCATCGGCAGCACACCGGCGACCTCACGCACGCGGCCGTCGAGCGACAGCTCGCCCATGACGCAGAACTTAGCAAGAGAAGACCGCTCAACGAAGCCCTGCGCGGCGAGGATGCCCACAGCTATCGGCAGGTCGAGGCCTGCTCCCTGTTTCTTGACGCTGGCTGGGGCGAGATTGACGGTGATGCGACCGTCCGGAAGGTCGAAGCCAGCGTTCCGAAGCGCCGCTATCACGCGTTCCTTGCTCTCCTTGACGGCCGTGTCCGGCAGCCCAACCACCGAGTAGATGCACGTGCCCGGTGCGAGGTCAACTTCGACCTCGACCATTTTGGCCTCGATCCCGACAACAGCGCAGCTCTTGACCTTCGCCAGCATTATCCGCCCCTACATCAAGTTTCAACTCAGCAACAACCAAAGAATAGCAGGCCGAATCTTGGCCTCTCGCCTCACGGCTGTCAACTAACAAGAAGCCCGGGGGTCCCGACGAGCCCCTACTCTCGACACGTATGGGCAAACTCCTGTGCGTCGAGAAGATTATTGAACCCCCACGATGGGCGCGGTATTCTTGGATAGTCCAAACATGCAAAACTAACGTGTTTTTAACTTTGGGAGGGAAAGATGACCAGGTTGTTTAGCTGTCTTTTGGTGTGTTGTTTGCTTCTTTCTCTATCAGCCTTTGGTGTGTACGCCGCTGGGTACGATGTGAATCAGGATGGGACGGGCGATTTTTATACAATTCAAGAGGCGATTGACGCAGCCGTTGATGACGACGTCATAGTCGTGCATCCGGGGACTTACTACGAAAACATCCACTTCAGCGGTAAAAATATTATCCTGCGTTCGCTCGACCCCGAGGACGAGCAGATCGTCGCTTCCACCGCGGTTGACGGCAGACAGAATGGGAGTGTCGTTACGTTTAAGGGCACGGAGGACGAGACGTGCCTGCTCTCCGGCTTCACGATCACAAATGGGATGGCTGAGGAAGGCGGGGGGATACTTGGTGGGGACCTGTCGTCCGATCCTCCGGTCCGCGCGCTTGCCGCGATCAACGGTTGCAGAATCAGCCGGAACACCTCGACGGGCGCGAACTGGGGTGGTGCCGGGCTTTGCTGGTGCGGCGGGTCGATCAGCAACTGCGCGATCATTCGCAACTCGGCGGACTACTACGGCGGCGGGTTGTCCATGTGCAGCGGTCCGATCAGGAACTGCACGATCAGCGGCAACTCGGCGACTTGGTACGGCGGAGGGCTCTACGCATGTAAGGGCACGATCAGCGACTCCACGATCAGCAGCAACTCCGCGATGGGAGACTACGGATCCGGAGGCGGACTTGACGAGCATCACGGTCCGATCAGGAACTGCACGATCTCGGACAACCAGGCTGGCTACGAGGGCGGCGGGCTCCGCGCTTGCGACGGCACGATCAGCAACTGCACCATCAGCGGCAACTCCACGCGAGGGGACGGCGGCGGGTTGTCCGACTGCCACGGGACAATCAGTAATTGCGCGATCAGCGGCAACTCGGCTGAGTACCGCGGCGGCGGCCTGATCGTGTGCAGTGGGACGATCACCAACTGCGCGATCAGCGGAAATTGTGCGAACTCGTGTGGCGGGGGACTAGCCTTTTGTAACGGCACAATCAGTAACTGCACGATCAGCGGCAACTCGGTAACTCAGGACTTTGGCGTCGGCGGCGGGCTCTACAACTGCCACGGGACGATCGGCAACTGCATCATTTGGGCGAACGAGGCACCGGAGGGGCCCGAGCTTTCCTACTGCTGGGCTGACGTGGTATATTCCTGCATTCGGGGCTGGACTGGCGGGGGCGAGGGCAACATCTCGGATGACCCGCTCTTCGTCACTGGCCCGGTCGGTGACTATTATCTATCCAGCAGGGCGGCCGGGCAGGAAGCCGATAGCCCCTGCATCGATGCGGGCAGCGGTGCGGCGGAAGACCTCGGTCTGGCGGCAAGGCTGACAACGAGAACTGACGGCGTCCCGGACGCAGGGACTGTTGATATGGGCTACCACTACCCGCTGACGCTCGATCAGAACCCACAGATCGAATGCTCGCTCAACGAAAGCGAGTTCGCGCCGGGCGATGCCCTTGTCGGCTTCATCGAGGCGCACAATCCGGGGCCGGATGTCGTGGTTGACGGCTACGTCGCGTTCGTTCTGCCGGACGGGGCGATAATCTCGCTCACGGCCAGCGGTCTTGCGATTGGGACATACCCCTGGGTCTCTAATGTGGTTCTGCCGAGCGGGTTTGATTTCGGGCCGACCCAGGTCCTCCGGACGACCGTCCCACAAAGCCCTGGTGATTACCTCTTTGCCGCCGCGCTCACCAATCCGGGCCAATTCGACTTCATCGGCGAGCCGTCCTTATTCCCGTTCTCCATCACCGAGTGATCGTCTATTGAGATCGGTCCTCTCCTCGGCAAGCCTGTCGGGGAGTTATTTGGTTCGGATGGCGGCCGAGTCTGCTACGCTCAACGCCAATAGCCTTGCCCACACAAGTGTGCTTGGTGAGCCTGTTTTTGCTAATAAGCCGGACATCTTGCTGTGAGCGGGCTAGACTCCGCCGGGAGAGACGATGTTACTTCTTCGCTTGTTTGGTTTTGCGGCTTATCTGTTCCTTGCTCGATTTAACGCCCTGCTGAGCATCAATATTATTCGGGGCTAACTTCAAAACCTTCTGGTAGGTCTCGAGAGATTTGTCATACTGGCCTTCCCTGTAATAGCAGTGACCAAGCATCAGAAGCGGAGTAACGCTCTTTTGCCATTCGTAAGCGCGGCGGTAATACCCCTCCGCCTCGAGGAACTCCTTACGCTGGTAGTAGATGCTCGCCAACAGGTTCGCAGCGTTGCAGGCGCCACCGTTGTCCAGTTCAAAAACCTTCTTGAGGTCCGGGACCGCCTTGTCCGGCTGGTTAAGGCCCTGCCAAGCTTTCGCCCGAAGCATGTAACCCCTGTAATCATTCGCCGCAACGACAGTCATCTTGTTGCCAGTTGATAGCGCGGCTTTGTAATCACCCGCTCCAAGCCGCGCCTCGCCCAACGTGTTAAGTGCCTCCACGTTGCCCGGCTCCTTGGCCAAGACCGGCTTCACAATCGCCACGGCCTTCTCGTATTTCCCAAACCGCTGATAAGAATTGGCCAGGCTCAGATGGGTTTGAACGTGTTCGGGCTTTAACACGCTGGCTTTCTCAAGATACTTGATTGCCTCCTCATACTTCCCTAATGACCGGAGAACGACACCATAAAGGTAGTTGAACTGGAAGCGATTCAGAGGCTTCCCCGTAACCTTTGACAGAGTATTCGCGGCTTTATCGTAGTTGTGAAGCTTCACGTATGCCGTAGCCAGGCCATAACTGCCCTGATAATCTCCCGGCCGGTAGGCGAGTCCCTGTTCAAACCGCTCCGCAGACTTCTGATAGTCCTTTCTCTTTAGAAACAACCTTCCGAGAAGGAACAGAGACTGGTAATCGTTGGGCTTTAGAGTCACACACTTCTCAAGAGCCCTGATGGCCTCTGCATCCCTTTTTTCGCTTAAGAGGATCAGTGCCTTGAGATATAAATACTTCCGATTATCGGCGTCCTTTTTGACCGCCTCGTCGATAGCCTTGTGTGCGGCTGCCCAGTCCTTTGCCTTGTAGGCGTCATAGGCTTGCTTATACTCTATGACGTCCTGAGCGAGGATCAAAAGCGGCAGCGTAAGAACAAGACCTGCGACCAGAGCTGTTATCACCCGACAGTAACGGCTTCTCAACGTAATGCTACTCAAAGAATACCTCCATTTAATCAGCGACCGCCTCAACAGACCCAACATGCCACACAGACAAGAGACTTCAGACTTCCTCTGACTCCTGATCCTGCTTGCACTCGATGCACAACGTTGCGACCGGCCGCGACCGGAGCCGCTCCAGGCTGATGTCCCCGCCGCAGCGCTCGCATATACCATAAACACCTCTGCCGATCTTGGCAAGTGCCTTGTCGATCTTGGCAAGCAGCTTCTGTTCTCTGTCCCGCAGCCTAAACTTCAATGTCCTGTTCGATTCCTGGGACGCTATGTCTGCAAAGTCCCCACTCTTTGAGCGCGAATCATCGCATGACTCTTTCAGCGTTTTTGTGGCTTGCGAAAGCAGAGCAGCCCTGTGTTCAATTAGCATGTTCTCAAACGAAACTAATACTTTCTTGTCCAGCATTCCTCTGTTGCCTCAAAATGCCCCCGAAATATCCACAGAATGATATTCCGACAACAACCGCTTGAAATCCGCCTTTATGCCCTCAAGCGACTCCTCCGACTCCGCCTCGAACCTAAGCACTAGCACTGGCTGCGTGTTCGAGGCGCGAACAAGCCCCCAGCCTTTATCGAATACAACCCTTGCGCCATCTATGTCGATAACCTTGTGGCCTTTCTTAAGTTCCCGCACAATGCGCTTGACGACGTTGAATTTGTCCTCGTCTGGGCACGGCACACGTATCTCAGGCGTGCTATAAGTCTTGGGCAGGGCATCGATCGACTCGGCGAGCGACTCTTTGCTCTGAGCGAGAATCTCTGCCAGACGGCAGGCGGCGTAGAGCGCATCGTCGTAGCCAAGATACCTATCGGCAAAATACATGTGGCCGCTCATCTCGCCGGCAAGCAAAGCTTTCTCCTCGAGAACCTTGCGCTCGATCAGCGAGTGCCCCGTCCTCCACATTATTGACTTGCCTCCCAGTCGCTCTATCTCTTGCCCAAGCACTTGAGAGCACTTGACCTCCGATATGATCTTGGCGCCCGGATGCTCTGAGAGCACCTGCCTTGCATAAAGCAGAAGCAGAATGTCGCCCCATATCGGCCGGCCCCTCTCGTCTATGACGCCGATCCGGTCAGCATCCCCGTCGAACGCAATCCCCGCCATCGCGCCTGTCTCCGCGACTTTCGCCGATAAGGCGGAGAGGTTCTCGGGCACAGTTGGGTCCGGGAAGTGATTGGGGAAACTCCCGTCGAACTCGCAGTAAAGGGGCACAACCTCGCAGCCCATCCTACTCAGCAGACGAGGCGCGAGCTCGCTTGCTGTCCCGTTACCAGCATCGACGACCAGCTTCACCCTCCGGCCCGAGGTCATCTTGCCCATATCGATCGAGTTTTCAAATAAATAGTTGACGTAGGCCTCCTCGACTTTCTTCTTGTCGAGCTTGCCTGAGCCGCTGGCAAAATCGCCGCTCTCAACGGTCGCGCGAAGGGCCTGAATCTCTCTGCCAAAGATCGTATGTTCGCCCTTACAGACCTTCAAGCCGTTGAACTGCGGCGGGTTGTGACTCCCCGTGATGACAATTCCGCCATCAGCATGCAAATGACGGAGTGAGAAGTAAAAAACTGGAGTCGGGGCCATGCCGATGTCCGTTACATTGCAGCCCGTAGATAAGATCGCATCAATCAAGACCTTGGCGAAGCTGGGCGAGGAGAGCCTAACATCCCTTGCAACCACCAGGTTGGCAAGGCCAGCCCTCTTGATCTCAGTCCCGAACGCCCTGCCTATCGCGGCCACGACGTCCACGGTCAGGTCCTCGCCGACTGTCCCACGAATATCATATTCCCTAAAGATCCGCGGATTCATATTTCTTACCTATTTACCTGTTTGCTTGGGGCTCTTCGCGTCACTCTTCTCCACCTTGACAGTCCTCTTGCCAGTCTTGTCTTTTCCAACAACGACGCGCTGCACCTTGCTGCGGTCAAACCCCGGCGGAAGCTTCGACATATCTGCACCGATCGGGCGGCCGGCACCCGCGGCGCCTGGCCCCTCCAGATGCCTGAGCGCCTCATTGGCCTCACGTTCCCACTGCGAGCCAGGATAGAGCGAGACGACTTTTGTATAGACTTCCTTTGCCGAGTCGGGCTTGTTCATTTTCTCGTATAGCTCTGCCAGGTTGAAATAGTATGGCTGGATTCCAGGATAGTTGCCTTGCGTTTTGAACAGCTGCTCGTAGCTCTGCACCGCCGCGCTGGGCTCGCCCATCTGCTCCTGTGTTCTAGCTATATTGGCCCGGCAAAGCGCACTGAAGGCTCCCTCCGGGAATCTCTTGATGCACTTTTGGAAAGCATGAAGCGCCGACTGGTAATCGGCGAGCTGGTAGTGAACGATTCCGATGTACAGCAGGACGCTCTCTATGTTCCTGGCTCTGGGGTAAGCCTTCTGTAACTCCTCAAACTTGGCAACCGACTTCTTGAGCAATGACTGCCGCTTGTCGAGTCGCTCGGCCAGCGATGTCTTCTTGGCATCTTCGCCCTGCTGGCCCTCGCTGTTTGGCGTGAGGTCTATTGCCATTGCCTGTTGATAAAGGTCCGCCGCAAAGTACTCCATCGTTGCGGACGCCGTGATCTGACCCTCACGATACGATCTGTAGGCAAAAGACCCGGCAATCACAACTGCTGCCGCTACAATGGCAAAAAGTATGAACCTGCTGTTGTTCTTGCTGAAATCAATAATGTGAGTAAGAAGGTCCTTCGGGAGCGGCCGATCCTGCCCCCTCACCTTCTTCTTGACTCTGATCGTTCTTCTAACCAATAGCTGTCCTCCCAACCGTCAGGGAATTACTCCTGGCCACGTTTTCTTCTTGCGAGCGAACAATATCAAACCACTATTGATATAACAACTCTAATGCGAGCTTCCAACAATCGGATTGGACTATAAAGAGCTCTTGCCTCGATCCCGCATAATAGCTTTGGAAGGGACTTGTTCTTCACACTTCAGGTTGCTTCAGACGAGAGGGAATGACTACCAGTCTGGTTTCTTGGCAGGAAGTTGAGGGCTCAGAACTGCTGGAACATACGAGCTTGAATAAGATGGTATCTGGCTACAGTCCGTCAAACGCGTGCTCGGGGCCAAAAAAAAGCCCGGGCAACTGCCCGGGCCAGAACTTTAACCAGCTTACTGGGACTAGGAGATTACTTGCCCTCGACCTCGATCTTGATCTGCTTCGGCTTGGCCTCCTCCGCTTTCGGAAGCGTCACGTGCAGAACGCCATCGCTAAACTTGGCCTTGATATTGTTCTTCTGCACACGACTGGGCAGAGCGAACGACCGGCTGAAGCATCCGTAGCTCCGCTCGACTCGATGGTAGTTCTCCTCCTTGGTCTCATTCGACATCGTGCGCTCACCAGAAAGCGTTAAGACGTCATTCTCAAGCGAGATATCAACATCAGAAGCCTTCAGGCCAGGCAATTCCGCCCTAAGCTCGATGTTGTCCTTCGTCTCGAAAACGTCCACCGCGGGCGACCAGTCACCCTTGATCATCGGCGACAGCTCGCCCTTTCTATGGAACGCGTCGTCGAAGAGACGGTTCATCCTCTCCTGAAATGTCATCAGGTCTTTCAGTGGCTCCCATTTCACAAGCGCCATTTCACTACCTCCTGTTTTTGATGTTTTGTTACAACGTTTTGACTTCCATTAGAGACAATAGACCCTTAGTCGGGATTTGTAAAGTATCCTTATACGATCTCTGATATATCCGCCAAACCAACGTGCCAACGCCTCATCTCACGCCACTCATCCTGCTCTCCCTTAAACTAATGTCCGCCACAAACCCAAAAAACTTGACGACCATGCCCATAACATCCTATAAGAAACGCATTGGACTCAACAATAATGCACGAGGCAGATGACGTGAGATTCCCGACCTTTCGAGACCTGAAAGAGCTCTGGGTGAGGCGAGAAGTCCTGCTCAACCTCGTGATGCGAGACCTCGAGGTCAAGTATAAGGGCTCCGTGATCGGGATATTCTGGTCGCTCCTTAACCCGCTCATGATGCTTCTGATCTATACGGTTGTATTTCGCTATGTGATCGGGATGAATGTAAAGAACTTCCCGGTTTTCTTCATGTGTGGTTTTCTGCCCTGGATATTCCTCTCAAACTCCGTAACGATGGCCGCGCCCTCGGTTATTAACAACCCCAACCTAGTCCGCAAGGTCTATATGCCAAAGGCGATAATCCCCCTGTCTGCGATGGTTGCCTGCCTTGTTGAGTTTGTTATGACACTCGTCATCTTGCTCCTAGCTCTGCCTTTTTTTGGACGTGCTCCGGGGTATTTAGCATTTCTATTGCCGCTTGTGGTGCTAGCACAGACCATCTTTGTGGGTGGACTTGCCCTGCTTTTCTCGGCGAGCACGGTTCATTTCAGAGACGTCAAGCACCTTCTAGATATCCTGCTGATCGTCTGGTTTTGGCTGACGCCGATAGTATATCCGATGAGCAAGGTCGCCTCTCTCAAGCTTCCGTGGCCACTTTTGGGAAACGTCGTGGTCTGCCTCATAAGCTACAACCCAATGTCGGTCTTCGTGTGTGCCTACAGAGCGGTCTTGCTCCAAAACGCTCTTCCGACAGGGCTAACGATCGCCCTGGTCGTCATTTACACATTCGGCTCGGCCGCAGCTGGTTGGCTACTCTTCGCGAGGTCGAGCGCGAGGTTCGCTGAGGTCGTCTGATGTCAAACGAAGGCCGAAAGCGCAATGAGTCGAGCGGCTCTGACGTTATTCAGATGCGGTCGGTGTCTAAGAGATACCGGGTCTATTATGAGAAGAGCGAGAACATAAAGTACCTCATCATCAACCTCTTGAAGGGCAAGCGGGACAGATACCGCGACGTTTGGGCGCTAAGAGACGTTACCTTATCCATGTCGCGAGGCGAGACGCTGGGGATAATCGGCGAGAACGGCTCGGGCAAGAGCACTTTGCTGAAGCTTCTCTGCCGGATACTACTTGCTGACGAGGGACACGTTGAGGTCACTGGCCGAGTTGCGACGCTGCTCGAGCTGGGCTCAGGCTTCTCGATGGAGCTATCGGGCCGCAAGAACATCTTTATGAACGCCTCGATTCTCGGCCTTTCACGGAGAGAGGCACGGGGGAGGCTCGATGAGATAATCTCTTTCTCCGAGCTCGGCGACTTCATAAATGCACCCATCAAGAGCTATAGCAGCGGAATGCTAGTGAGGCTTGGCTTTGCCGTCGCAATTAACGTAGAGGCGGACATTTTTCTCATAGACGAGATACTTGCGGTCGGCGACGAGCGCTTCCAGCAGAAATGCCTCGATCGGATCAAGGGGATGCAACGTGAAGGCAAGACGATAGCGCTCGTCTCGCACAACATGGACACAATCAGGGAGTTCTGTAGCCGCGCTGTCCTCTTGTCCAAGGGCAGGCTCATGGCCGATGGCAAGCCGGACGCGGTGATCGAGGCATACAGGCGAGTTCAGTGTTCTAACGTAAGATGATCAATATGGTGAAGGACTTCAGATATGTCCGGCGGCTTCTCATTTTCGATAGAGCGCCTCGTCAGCGGACGCCGGGCAGTCAGGAGCCAGGGCTGTCTGATCTCATCTTCTTTCACTTCGGTTCATTCGTGGCCAGGCTCCCGTGAAGCGCTTTGAGATCATTGGAACCACAGCCGACGCTGGATTTGTCGCCTACGGTGAGAGTCTTGAGGCGCTCTTTACGCACGCGGCAGAGGGGATGTTTGCGATCATATTCGGGCAAGAGCCCCAGCTCCCGTGTCCGGATAAGACGGATACGTTCGCTCTCTCCGCCATTGATATCGAGTCGCTCCTCGTTGATTTTTTGTCCGAGCTCCTCTGGCGCTTCGACACGGACCTCCTCGTTCCCGCCGCAATAAGACTCTCCATCCGCCTACCCGAACGACTGAGAGAAGATGGAGTTGAATATAGCGGCTTGGAACATGATAGACCGATGCTTGAGGCGCGCGTAGGTTTTGCTCGCTGCAAGCTGCTCGCGCAGAAGCCAGTTACGGACGTTAAGGCGGTTACTATGCACAACCTCGCTATCGTGCGAGAGAGTGGTGTTTTCAATGTGAAGGTCATCTTAGATATATGAGTCTCCTTGTCTGGGTGGAGCAGTTAGCGGCTCTGGCCCGGGGTCGGACGATATTGAAAACGAACGTCGCGGTTCTGTCTTCGGATCGGACTTGACATGTCCTTCGGGGAGAACCTAAATTGATGGGTAGTTTTAGAGCGGGAATAGCTCAGAGGTAGAGCATCGCCTTGCCAAGGCGAGGGTCGCGGGTTCAAATCCCGTTTCCCGCTCCAGCCATATAGCGGTCTTCTCAACGATTCACGCCTACGAAATGCCCTGACTTCGCTCTGTTCCGCAATAGGCTGTTTTACGGTCTTTTGATTTCTTGTGTGCGCGTTTGTGGGCACATATAGGGCACACCCTGGGCACAGTGTCCCGGGACGTGGGCTTGGCGTGCTGATTGTGCCGATGCAAGGGACAATCGTTGGGTCATCGGCCTTATGGGCGAGATAACAACGATTGTGGGCACACATTGGGCACACCAGCTTTGGTCTTGGGCAGGACTGGACAACACGGAACCCCAAGAGCAGGGCGAAACGGAGTTGGGTTGGCTTCGGCCTGTCGGAGTGCTATCACTCTTGACCTATGTGCGACTGGCGCAATTCGTCGGCGTGCATATAACTATCT
>CAZKNE010000027.1:0-12105 GCA_964554005.1 uncultured bacterium
GTGTCGGGCAGTCCTGTTCTCGCAGCTCGTTGACGACCCGTCAAGCCATCCTGAGTAGTTCCCGACGGAGGAGGCCCAGCAGAAGGAACGCCAGCGGCTGTTCGACATCATCAAGGACCTCGTCAAGTGGGAGAGCACGACCGACGAGAAGGTGCTTCAGGCCGCCCGCAACGAGATAATCAGGAGCTGCGAAGGCGAGCCTCCCGCCGTGCTCGACCCGTTCTGCGGCTGCGGCTGTATCCCGCTTGAGGCCCAGCGCCTCGGCCTCAAGGCCTACGCGAGCGACCTGAACCCCGTCGCGGTCCTGATCACGAAAGCGCTCATCGAGATACCGCCGAAGTTCGCCGGCAGTCCTCCCGTCCATCCAGTAGGGGCGTATCACCACGATACGCCCGTCCTTAAAGGCCAGTGGCATGGCGCCTCCGGCCTCGCCGAGGACGTGCGCTATTACGGCAAGTGGATGCGGGACGAGGCCGAGAAGCGCATTGGCCATCTCTATCCGAAAGTGAAGCTGCCAAAGGAGCATCAATACAAGGACAAATCGGGCAGCCGGGTGGAAGAGGCGACTGTCATCGCCTGGCTCTGGGCAAGAACCGTCAAATGCCCGAATCCCGCCTGCGGCGCGACAATGCCGCTTGTTCGCGGATTCTGGCTCTCGACCAAGAAGGGCAAGGAGGCCTGGGTCGAGCCGATCATCGACCACAACGCCAAGACCGTCAGGTTCGAGATCAGGACCGGCGAAGGGGAACCACCAGAGGGGACCGTCAACCGCAACGGTGCGACGTGCATCTGCTGCGGCGCGGCTGTGCCACTCAAACACGTCCGCTCTGAAGGCAAGGCCGGCAGAATGAGCGCTCAAATGATGGCGATCGTTGCAGAAGGACACCGGGGCCGAATCTATCTACCGCCAAGTGAAGAGCATGTCCTGACTGCCAGCAAAGCTGAACCCAAATGGGCACCTGATAGTGACCTGCCGAAGCAGGCGCTGGGCTTCCGGGTCCAGCTTTACGGGATGACGAAGCACCGCGACCTCTTCACGCCCCGCCAGTTGGTGGCCCTTACTACGTTCAGCGACCTGGTGGGCGAGGCGCGTCAGAAGGTGCTTGCGGATGCGATTTCAGCTGGAATGCCCAACGACGGAAAGGGGATTGACCAAGGCGGAACAGGCGCTATGGCGTATGCCGATGCGGTGGCGATGTATCTTGGTTTGGCGAGCAGCAAATTGGCCGATATGAATTCATCTTTATGTGGTTGGAATGCTGGTTCCACGAATATCCGAAATACATTCTCACGGCCAACGCTCTCCATGGTCTGGGACTTCGCTGAAGCGAATCCTATCGAGCGGCACATTCACCATGTGTTCTTGACGGCTCATTCCGCTGCAAACCTTCTGACTAGATTGCCTTTCAAGACACAGGGATACGTGAAACACCTTGAAGCCCAATCATCATCGGGAGGACAAACGACAATTGTCATAAGCACAGATCCACCTTACTACGATAATATCGGCTACGCGGACTTATCGGACTTCTTTTATGTCTGGCTTCGGGGATCACTTGCCGGCCTATATCCGAATCTATTCAGCACGTTGCTCGTGCCCAAGTCTCGAGAGCTGGTCGCGACGCCATATCGGTTCGGAGGCGATAAGAGAAAGGCGAGTGAGTTCTTTGAGAAGGGCCTCGCTCAGACATTCGAGCGCATGCGAGCTGCCCAGAACCCGGACTATCCCATGACGGTCTTCTATGCCTTCAAGCAAAGCGAGGACATTGTGGAGCAGGCTTCCAACCTGCAAAAAGATGCAGCCAGGATGGCCGCACCACAAAAAGCTGCACCACAAAAGGCATCAACCGGTTGGGAAACGATGCTTGAGGGCCTCCTGGGGTCTGACTTCGCAATCACCGGAACATGGCCAATGCAGACAGAGGGGCCGACCCGGCTTCGGGGATTGGGAAGTAACGCCCTGGCCTCCTCCATTGTCCTCGTCTGCCGCCCACGGCCGGCTGACCCGCCTCTTGCGACGCGGCGGGAGTTCATCACGGCCCTCCGAAGCGAGCTGCCCGACGCGCTGAGGAAGCTTCAGGAGGGCAACATCGCGCCGGTTGACTTTGCGCAGGCGGCGATAGGGCCGGGGATGTCGGTCTTCTCGCGCTATGCAAAGGTGCTTGAGGCGGACGGGCCGGCGATGACGGTTCGGACGGCGCTTTCGATAATCAACGAGGAGCTCGACGCCTATCTGACCGCCCAGGAGGGCGAGATGGATGCCGACACTCGCTTCTGCTTGGCTTGGTTTCAGTCGTTCGGGATGGCGGAGGGGCCGTTTGGCCAGGCGGACGTTTTGGCGCGGGCCAAGAACACGTCAGTCGATGGGCTTGCCGACGCTGGCGTGCTGCATTCTAAGGGCGGCAAGGTGCGCATCCTTCGGCGGGACGAGTATGGCGGTGATTGGGACCCCGCCTCCGACAAGCGCCTTACGGTCTGGGAGTGTGCGCAGCACCTGATCAAGCGGCTCGAGCAGGACGGGGAGGTCGGCGCTGCGGAGTTGGCGAAGAGCCTCGGCGGGCTGGCGGAGGACGCGAAGGACCTGGCGTATCGGCTTTACTCAATCTGCGAGCGCAAGAAGTGGGCGCAGGAGGCGCTGGTATATAACGGCCTTGTCATAGCGTGGCCTGAGATAACGAAGCTCGCACAGAGCAAGAAAGAGCCGGCGAGGCAGGCGGAGCTAGGGATGTGATGATAAGAGGTCTGGTCCACAGACGCCGTCGGCCATAGCCTTTGGCGTCGGACGATTTCGCAGATTACACAGATTGAAGATACGGAGGGTATAGCAATGGGCACAACGAATCGTGAGCGAGTAGGCAAGGCTCTTGACCTTCTGGGGGAGGGGCTTGGGCCTTTTGTGGAGCGGGAGATGAAGTCAGTCCACGGCGACCGGTGGGTCGAGGTCGCCTGGCAATCGCTTCACGCCTTCAGGTCGAGCGGAAAGCCGGGCGAGATCAACTGGGATGATGTACAGACGCAGCTCAAGGTGATGTGGGATGAATGGCACAACGTCTTTAAGAAGACGCTGGGCCACGCCGAACGCTCTCTCGTCAGCGAAATACGGGATGCCCGCAATAGCTGGGCGCACCAGGCAGCGTTCAGCACGGACGACGCGTATCGCGCCCTAGACAGCGTTGGAAGACTTCTTCAGGCGGTATCTGCGGAAGAAGCCTCCGAGGTCGAGAAGCTGAAAGTAGAGCTCCTACGCACCAAGTTCGACGATCAGCGCCGGGTCGAGATGCGGAAGAAGTCCATGGCGCCTACAGAGGGAAAACCCACCGGCGGCCTCGCTCCGTGGCGAGAAGTTGTTACTCCCCATCACGATGTCCTATCGGGCCAGTATCAACAGGCCGAATTCGCCGCCGATCTCTGGCAGGTCTATATCCGTGAGGGCTCTGATGAATACAGGGACCCGACCGAGTTCTTCCGTCGGACCTTTCTGACCGAAGGGCTCACGCGATTGCTTGTCGGGGCCTTGAGAAGGCTCTCCGGCACAGGCGGCGACCCTGTCGTGGAGCTCCAGACGAACTTCGGCGGCGGCAAGACGCACTCCCTCCTAGCTCTGCACCACCTTTTCTCAGGAGTGTCAGCATCGGAGCTTCTGGGCGCAGAGTCGCTTGTGAAAGAAGCCGGGGCAAACATCACCGGCAATGTGAATCGAGCGGTCCTTGTTGGCAACAGGATAGCTCCCGGCAAGAAGCACGAGAAGCCCGATGGCACAGTGGTCCAGACGCTTTGGGGCGAGCTTGCTTGGCAGCTTGGCGGGAAAGAGGGCTATGCGATGGTCGAGGAGTCGGACAAGACCTCCACGAACCCGGCGGATTCGCTCAGGCTGGTTTTCAACAAGTTTTCGCCATGCTTGATTCTGATTGACGAGTGGGTCGCTTACGCCCGTCAGCTGCACGATGACATTGTATTGCCCTCGGGTACATTCGACACGCAGTTCACGTTCGCTCAGGCGCTTACTGAGTCTGTGAAGGCGGCCAAGAAGGCACTTCTTGTCGTCAGCATTCCTGCATCAGATATCGAGACGGGCGGCGATCAGGGCAGGGCTGCGCTTGCGAGACTTAAGAACGTCATTGGCCGCGTAGAATCATCCTGGCGGCCGGCGAGCGCAGACGAAGGATTCGAGATAGTGAGGCGGCGTCTCTTCGAGCCGATAGTTGATAACGACCTTTTCAAGAAGCGTGACGCGGTTGCCCGCGCCTATTCGCAGATGTATCAGACTCAGCATCAAGAGTTCCCGAACAGCTGTCGCGAGGCGGGCTATGAACGCCGTATCAAGGCGGCCTATCCGATCCACCCCGAGCTTTTTGACCGCCTCTACGAAGATTGGTCGGCGCTGGAGAAGTTCCAGCGAACGCGCGGCGTCCTGCGACTCATGGCAGCAGTTATTCACTCACTTTGGGAGCGCCAGGATGGTAATCTACTCATTCAGCCGGGAAACGTTCCGATCGATGATCCGGTCGTCCGAGAGGAGCTGAGAAGACACCTTAACGACAACTGGCCGCCGGTAATGGACAAGGACGTGGACGGGCCACATTCGCTGCCCCTCGAAATCGACGGAAAACTGCCGAACCACCTTGGGCGATACTCGGCGTGCAGGCGCGTGGCGCGGTCCGTGTTTATAGGCTCTGCGCCGACGCAGCGTGCGGCCAACGTGGGGATTGACGACCGGCATGTCAATCTGGGATGCGCCCAGCCGGGGGAGAGCGTGGCGACGTTTGGCGATGCTCTTCGCCGCCTCACGGACAGGGCGACATATCTATACGTTGACAAGAATCGATACTGGTATTCGACGCAGCCGACGGTAACGCGACTCGCCGAAGACCGTGCCGGCCAGTTCAGTGAGCACGACGTTGCTCAGGAGATTGAGAAGCGACTCAGGGCAGAAGCTCGTTCTCGAGGCGATTTCTCCAGGGTGCATCCGTGTGTGCCGAGCAGCGATATCCCAGATGAGATGGAGACCCGTCTGGTGATCCTCGGCCCTGAACACACTCACACCGCGAAGATTCCCGATAGCCCTGCGCTCCTGCAGGCGAAGGAAATCCTGGATGCGAGGGGCAACAGCCCGAGAAACTACAAGAACACGCTGGTTTTCCTTGCCGCTGATGGGGACCGGCTGAGCGATCTGAACCAGGCGATTCGGCAGTTCCTTGCCTGGAAGTCAATCTGCGGGGACCGAGATGCATTGAACCTGGATCCCTTTCAAGCAGGCCAAGCAGAGACGAAATTCAAGACGTCGGATGAGACCGCTGACGTGCGCCTGCCCGAGGCTTATCGCTGGCTGATTGTCCCCAAGCAGCCCGATCCACATGGCGCCGTGGAGTGGGACGAGATTCCGCTCAGAGGGGACGGGCATCTTGCGGAACGCGCCTCCAAGAAGCTCAGGAGCGAGGGCACGCTCTTCGGCAAGATGGCGGGAACTGTCCTTCGCCGGGAGCTCGATCGTATTCCTCTCTGGCGAGGAGACCATGTTGGCGTGAAGCAACTGGCCGAGGACTTCGCCAAATATCTATACCTTCCACGCCTGAAAAACACGCAGGTTCTCCTGGATGCGATCAAGGGCGGACTTGGCATGATGCTATGGCGAGAGGAAACATTCGCCTACGCTGACAGCTGGGATGAAGGGAGAAAGAGGTATCTGGGCCTGCATGCTGGGCAGAGCAAGGACATCGCTCTTGATGCTGAATGCGTAATCGTCAAGCCCGATGTGGCCGTCAGGCAGATGGAGGCGGACGCTGCGAAGGCAGAGGAGGCGAGGGCCAAAGAGGTGGGCGAGAAGGCCGCTGTCGAAACAGGCGAGGACGCTGCAATACCTTCTGGGGTGAGAACAGGCGGAGCTGAGGAACTGCCGACGAAACCCGAACCAAAACCCCTTCGGCGTTTCCATGGGTCGATCAGACTCGACTCAACTCGCATCTCTCGCGACGCGGGGCAGATCGCGGACGAGGTGATACAACACCTGGTCAAGCTCGAGAGTTCTGAGGTGGAGATAACGCTGGAGGTCCAGGCCAAGATACCCGGCGGCGCCCCTGACGACGTTGTGCGGACGGTAAGCGAGAACTGCCAAACTCTGAAGTTCAAGCAGTTTGCGTTTGAGGAGGAATAGGGGAGCGATGCGTAGGCAGTGATGGTCGCGAGGGAGGCTTGCCCACAACCCACTGCCAGGCATTCCTTCGATCCTGAAAGGCAGCGGTGATGCTTTGACAAGACGGAAGTTATCGTGGGACGAGGTGCCGCCAACCGGCTACAGCTGGTCTGATCACATAGATGATCTTGCTGTCGCCATTCTTAATCTCATCTTCGCTAAGCACCGAGACAGCAAAGAGACGCCAGTCAGGCCGGTAAGCAGGATTGAGAAGAGCAATACACATCCCAATACAGACGGAGAGGTGGAGCTAACAGATCAAGATGATCAGCCAATTGGCAAGCTTGAGGTTCAAGTCAAAGCGCTAAATCCCAAGTATCTATCCAAACCCAAGCTTTGCAACATCCCTGCCGGATTTCTGGCCTACTGCAGGAAATCAGTCATCCCGGTGATCTTAATTGGGGTCGATCGAACGAATAACAAAGCGTATTGGCTACACATGACTAAATCGGAAGTGGGGAAACGCCAGGCTGCGTTGAATGTGAAAGAGGACGGGAAGTCTCACTACAGTGAGTACGAGGTGAAGTTACCCTCAGAGAATCTAATCGATAAGGACAATTATTCCTATCTTGACAAGTGGCAGTTGATCTACATGGCCGTTGCCGCAAAGGTCCTTGAATCAGACACCACGCGGCGGGCCGAAGAGAAACTGCTGGACCGGGCTTCCACAGAGCCCAGACTGCCGATGAAGGATTTCATGCAAATGCAGGTCTTTGCCAAGGAGCTCAACGATCTTCTGGAGATGCGATTTCCGGTCGCCAAGAGCACCTTGATTGGTGATTCCCCGAGAGTTGGTGTCGCTTATTCGATGTATTCGGATTGGGCGGTTGGCTTTCTCCCGTTCGGGACGAGTCCGGATCTAGACAGGCCAGAAATATGCGAGATGAGCCCATCGTTGGCCACGGAGCTCGGCGAAAAAGGAATGTCTTTCGCATTCCATACTGGCCCCAATCCTATACGCAGCAAACCTCAGGAATGCGCCAGAGAGTTTGTCGCATCTGAAATCGGAGACATTCTCAAGAACCGGCGACTCGTTCATTTTGGAGACCCCTTTCTCGCGATCGAGCTCGTGACCTACTTCATGGATATTTACGGCCAGCGGTTCGGTCTCGGGCCCAAGGCCTCGCATTTGATCACCGACATCGAAGACATGTTGAAAATGTGTAGGGCGCCATCCATTCCACCGAAGCCGAAGATTGACCCCAAACATTACCAGATAGAAGCTAATCGACTCAGGGAGATAGCGGCAAGAGACCAGAAGAATAGTATAGGCAGAAAGCTCGAGATACGAGAAAGGCTTGAGCTAATGCCCAGCCTGCCTTACGGCCCTTCCCCACATTGGCTGCCATTTCGATTGTTTCTCGAGGCATACGCGTTCCTAAAGGAAGAGGGGATTATGGAGGTGCGGGACCCATACCGGAAGAACCGATTCAATACCGCTATGCGCATGAAAGGACGCGAAACGGCGAATCTTCTGGATCTCTTCTCCGATGATGACTTCAAGCACGATGCAAGGGTATTCCTGAAGAACCTGCCGCGAGTCTTCGAGCACTTGGTGGAGCGGAATTTCCCGGACATCAGTCATGACCTCTCTCTTTTCAGGAATCGAGAAGTAATCGTTCCTTATGAGTTCTTGCCTAGGGAAGATCGGGGGCGCATGGTTCCGTGCATCAACGTAGCATTTGCCGCGAGTCAACAGAAGCGTCCATTCACGATTCATCTTGTTAATACCAAAGAGTGCCCGGAAGTCCAACATCTCCTCGATTTCCGGCGTCGCCAGGGTTCCGAGTTTTCAGGTGCACTCTTTGATGTTCACTGGCATTCAGCCACAGCCCTAGATTCACTCTTGGAAAGGCCTTCCGTATTGCGATCCGCTTATATCCACCTAGCCAGCCGACTGAAAAGTTATTTCCACAAGGAGTTGGGGCTGACGCCGGCTGAGACCGACGCGATCAGAGACTACTAAGGGCTTCACGGATGCTCCCTCACATTGAAGCAAAACAAGGTGGGTCATCATTACACTTCCCCTATTTAGGCCCTGCCGGGCCCCGGAGCCGATCGCACCCGCAGCACGGCCAAGCATGCTAGTAGCGGAATGCCGATCACGCTAGTCCCTTCGCAGGATACTTGTCGAATGTCGCTTGACTTTTGAGGGTCCCGATTTGCGGGTTTAGTAGTATATGGGCCCTCTCGGGAATTCTGAATGCCCCCTGTTCTGGTGTTAGGTAACGAAGCCTACACCTCAAATGGCCATCGTTGGCAGCATCTCTACTGGTGAACAGTCAGTAAGGACACGGGGTATGATAGCGCCACTGTGCGTTCACAACATAGGACAGTGATGCGATCGTTCGGCTGAAAGGATTGGTCTTCGACAAAGCATATACGGCCCGCCGCCCGTCCAGTGCGCTCTCGTTGATGGGATGCGCTCGTCTGTCGAGCGACCTGTCCCACCTTCCGTGCGAATGACTAAGCTCAGGTCGAGCACATCACCGCGATAGCAAGCACGCTGTCCCAGATCCGACAAACTGCGCCAGCCGCCCGTAAAGACATTCCCCATCCCTTGCGTAAAAGTGATAGCACTCCGACAGGCCGCAGCCTGCACAACTCCGTTTCGCCATGCTCTTGGGCTTCTGTGGTGCCCAGTCTTGCCCAAGACTGAGGTTGGTATGCCATAGGTATGTCATAGACCAATGAGTCATCGGCGAGATAGACCATGACCCACCGATCGCAATGTGATCTTCGGGTTATTTGTGGGAACCCTATCCGTCCACTTCTGGTATGCCGTGAGTATGCTATTTACCTGCACCAACATCAGTGAGTATCAGGCTAAATAGGGAAAACTCTCCTGAGATGGGTTTGGGGGGTGAAATCGTTGGGAAGGCGGCTATAAGGGTTCGGGGCGGGCGGACTTGAACCGCCGACCCCCGGTTCCCAAAACCGGTGCGCTACCGGACTGCGCCACGCCCCGGAAGATATGAATCAAGGTATGCGAACATAAGCTCCGGAAAGCCTCGCTATGCTGGCCAAATTAAAGACAGAACCCGGCACATACATGCCCAGTGCGCCGGAGATTCGCCACCAATCGCGGAAGCAACTCCTCAGGCGAGAAACATTTATCAGAACATATACCCCACCGAGAACAGGGCGCCGGACAGCTTCTCGTTGAAGACCGGCGCCAGCTTGGCCTTCTCTTCAGCCGGCCTGGACCTGTAGAACCACCAGCCCAGCTTGCACTCGAGCGGAACACTGGTGAAGTCGTATGCGAGGCCAAGTTCGGTCTTGAAACCCTTGAGCCTTCCAGCGGTGTTGTATGAGTCGCCATCGTTCCCCACGCCGGGCGTTTGACTGTCCACGCGCCAATTGCTTGAGTATTTGATGTTCATGTTGGGCATCAACATGCCGTTTGCCCAGGCGTAGAATCCGGAATATGAGGGAGACTGTAGGCTGATCCCATAAAGAAAGCCAAAGATGCGGTTATTCTCTTCGGTCGTTATGTCATATTTGTGAACACCTTTGGGGACACCAAACTCACCTGAGTATTCCGTCCAAGTGCCGTGCCCGTTCCGTTCAAAGTGACGATGCTTAAGCCATTGGTAGCCGAACAAGAGCGAGACATATCTGAAATAGGGCGTCATGCGCAGAACGATCTGTATGTCCTGCCTGTCTGCCTTCATTTTGCCGCTTTCCGTGGTCTCGTACCATTCATCCGCATATCTTCTGTTGGCAATGCGATAGTCTCCGCGAAATCGCCCCAGCATATAATGAGCACTCAGACCAATATGGTCTTTGGCAAGAGAGACCTCCGCAAAGGGACCGAACGGGCATAGCTCAGAGCTCATCCTGTAGGCGCTGTCTATACCATTAGCCCAAACGCGGCTGTTATCGAAGTCCCAATTCCCGCCAAAGCCTTTCACTCCGAGTTTGAACTTGATGGCCTTCTCGCTCTTATCCTCGGCAAGTGCGAGCGAGACGAACAAAGATGTAACCAACAGCAACACAAGTGCGAACGAAATGCGCTTCATGCCTATCTCCTTTTTAGAATGCGACAAGGTCTTCACAATTGTGGGTGAAGATAGCGGTCGACAGTGCCCAAGTCAAGAGCAATTCTACTAAAGGCAAACAGTCTTGCGAGGAAGCAGCCAACGAAGATAATCAACCGAGAAGACGTATCACGAGGCCTCTCGCAAAACAGACTCTGGCGGAGCGAGGCGCTCAGGGTTTTTGCACGACAAAAGACTGATCACTGATGGGTCTGGTGAGAAGGGTGCTCCGCCGATTTTTCTGGTGGGTTGTCCCTGACCGCGGCGACATGTTTCTCAAGGTAGGCAAGCGTCTTCAGCGCTAGGATGAGGCCCATTGCAAGGATGATGAGGATGAGAAAACTGTATTTGAACGGGATGAGAACCGTTGTGAAAGCAATAACGCCGAGGTATGCAGAGACGAAGTAGATAAGGATCACAGCCTGCTTCTGAGATAGGCCAAGCGCAAGGAGCCGGTGATGTAGGTGCTCGCGGTCGGCCTTGAAGGGATGAGTTCCGCGAAAGAGCCTTCTGAGAAAGGCGAGGCCCGTGTCCATCAGCGGAACCGCCATTGACGCGATTGGGACGAGGAGGGCGACAGCGACTGTGCTCTTGGACGCTCCGAGAAGGGACATGGCCGCAAAGATGAAGCCGAGGCACATACTTCCCGTATCGCCCATGAAGATGCTTGCGGGAAAGAAGTTGAACTTGAGAAAGCCGAGGACGGCGCCTGCGACCGCGGTGGAGAGCAGGCCGATCTGATAATCACTCCTGTAAATCGCAACGGACATCAAGGTCAGCGATGCGATGAAGACAACGCCCGCTGCGAGACCGTCAAGGCCATCGATTAGGTTCACCGAGTTAGTCAAGCCGACGACCCAAAGCACGGTGAGCATGATGCCGACGGCAGCGGGGACGGCGATTGAGCCGGTCGCAGAAAGCGGAGAGGTGAACTTTTGTATGTCGAAGCCGTAGAGAATGAGCACGATCGATGCGATGATCTGCCCCGCAAGTTTCAAGGTTGGTCGCAAGCCCTTGATGTCATCGTAGATGCCCACTCCCATCAGGATGAGGCACCCGATGAACATGCCGGTCAGCTTGTGCGTGAGCGCGTTGCTCGGATCAGGGTGCAGTTTAAGGCCGAGCAGCGCCGAGATGGCAAACGCAGCAATTATCGCGATGCCGCCGAGTGACGGGATCGGCTTAATGTGAACCTTTCTATAGCCCGGAAAGTCCATGGCGCCAATGCGCCTCGCCAGCGCCCTGACAATAGGCGTGAGCACGAGAGAGACGGCGACTCCGGTCGCAAAGACTGCTGCGTATGTCATTAAGAGGTTCATTAGTATGTCCCTCGGTACGCTTTCGAGTCGGCAGGTTCAGAAGCAGAATCAGGATATGTCCTGTTCATTGGAGCTTGGTCCAGACTTGCTCCGGCCTGCCAAGAAGGAGCCTGTCGATGGCCTCCTTGCCCTGCATAAAGGAGTGATCGGTGTTGCCTATCTCGTAGCGCCAGCCGCCAAATCTGCCCCTTGACAGGATTTTGTGTGATTCAAGGAACTCGAGCACCGTCCTGAGATTCTGGTTCCTGTCAAGCGTCGGGACAGGATAGGAGTGGCTCAGTTTGATGACTTTGGTGCTGACTAGGCCGTCAACATCTTGAGTCGCAATGAGGCCAGCGGCGATGAGCCCGTCGAGCGCGCTTTGAACGGCGGTTCGGGCCACATTGTCGAGCTCGTGTGGCTGGCAGGAGACCTCGCAGACGAGGGAGTGGTGGTTTGCATCGGGGACGTTGTTCGGGGAGTAGTTCGAGAAATAGGTAACGCGGTAGAAGGGCGAATTATCCTCCGGAAAATACATCCAGCACTTGTCGCTTGGACATGGCTTCCGGAAGCCCAG
>CAZKNE010000028.1:0-12068 GCA_964554005.1 uncultured bacterium
ATACACGGTTTTCCGAAACAGACATTAGGGTCAACCGATATCCGATTAAGCAATTTCTTCATAATCCATCCTTTCAGAAGGGTACTTCTGAATAAACTGTCGCTTAATCAACTGGTATATCTCAAACGGCAATTGAGCGAACTCGATCCGAAACCTCTCCAAAAACTGGTCCTGTAGATACTCCACCTAACTGTGCATAGCATAGCAGCTCATGTGCCCGCGTCAAGCTTCGGGCGCCGCGAGATATACACAATCATAATCCTCCTCGTCCCCGAGTTCTGGCGCAAGTAGTTGCTGCGCGGGAGCCGGAAACCGATGTGTGCCAGGAGCAACAGACGGTGAAGCATCACGCCATGAAGCAGATGCTCATGGGATAACACAAGAAGGGCTTTCTCAAGGTGAAAAACGCTGGAAACGCCGCTGAATGACTGGTCGGAGCGAGAGGATTTGAACCTCCGAACCTCTGCCTCCTGAAGGCAGCGCGCTAACCAGGCTGCGCTACGCTCTCGCGATGTCAGTTTCACGGGCGCGAGGCCCTTACCTTGCCGGGCCGTCCGAGTCGCTGGGCACGGGCAATAACACTCGCTCCATCTCGTCAAGCTTCTGCTTGACCTCAGGGTGGACCTCCTCTTTCTTCATCACAGCAGCTATCTGATAGTAGTCCTTTTTCGAAAGACCAACTCCTGCCGCTTCGAGAAAGGTGGGGAGCAGGGTCTTGCTCGAAGCCGTGGCAACGAGGTAGTCACTGTCCTCCAATGGATGTGAGAGCGCGGCTGGCGGCAGATTAGCCTTCAGATACTTCTCGGCGGCGTCCCTTCTGGCTGCTGAGAAGATGTCTAGCGCCGGCCCTGTGACGAAACGCAACAGAACGTCGGGGTGAAGCAGGTAGTTCTCTATCTCATAGCGCCGCCATCGGAGCACGGTCAGATCGTCCGCCATTATCTCGTGGTCTGGGAGGCTTCGGTTATCACCATCCAAGAGCAAGACCCCGCACACATTGGGCCGTATCGCCTTAAGCCCAAAGAAGTGCGCTCTTGCCTCGCGCGCGTCTCTGCCGTGTATCGGCCAGAAAAATGGCGTATCAAAAAACGCCTTCATTGGGTGGTGAAGGATGCGGGCTAACTCCGCCAGAATCTTGAAGTCGCTCTCGCCTTCAACGTAGAGAATATTCTGACCGCTCTCTGCCGACAGAATGTCAAGCGAGGAGAGTCGCTTGAGAGCCTCTCGCACCTGATCCCTCTGGGTCTCAACCTGCAATCTATGAGGCGCCCCATAAAAAGAGAGGATTTGCTCCGGGCCTGTATCTTCTAAGATGACCTCCGAGTGAGTCGAGACCAAGAGCTGGCATTGCCGCATCCGAGCCACTGATCGCAAACGGTCGTAAACCTGTCTTTGAAGGATCACGTGAAGGTGAGCGTCGGGCTCGTCGAGCAGAAGAACGGACGCCGGCCTTGCATAGAAAAACGAGAGGAGCATCAGGACTTGGTGGAAGCCGCTGCCCGCGGAGGCAATATCGAACTTCGCGCCTCCTGAAGCCCTATGTCGGTACTCAACTTTGATGAAAGCGTCTGTGAGCTCCTTATACTGCGGCTCTAAGAGCACGTAGCCAAAGACATCTTTGACGGTCTGAACGAGCGACTGCCATGACTCGGCCTTCCCCCCTTCCCTTTTCTGGTAAACCTCCAGGAGTAGGTTGCGCAGGATATCTCCCGGCTTCCCCTGGCCAACCAACATGTTCTGATACCCGAGCTTCAGCCCCGTTTCTTCCGCCCCGATGCCGGAGAAGGGAGGCACATGGACGATGTGCGTGTCTGTGACCGCCTTAGGGACGTCCACAACGTGATTGCCCTGTTCGTCCTCGAGCCACACATATACTTGCTCCTTGTTCGTGTAACGAAAGCATACCGACAGGCGCCAGTCACCTTCGCCTATCGCGGTCCGCCCCCAAAGGCTGATTCTTACCAACTTGTGCTCTCCAGGTCTCTTTCCAGGAGCTTCATTCTTCCGGTATGCTGTGTTTCTGTCTGACCATAGGAGGTTCATTTCTCTGAGCGGGATCGGCGTGAAGTCTTTCCTAGTTATTGGAACTCCCGGTCGCTCCTTGACCTTGGAAGGTTCTTGCCGTTCGGCAAGCCACCGTCGAACTCCAACATTCCATGCCGAAATAGCCTGGAGAAGCGTGGTCTTCCCAGAGTTGTTTGGCCCGGCAAGCACAATGTCGGCGCCGAGATCGAACTCTTCCCTGACGAATCTCTTAAAGTACTCTATGGTGACTTTGGTTATCATCGTCGGCCTGACCTCTGTTGCATCTGCATAACTCTGTGCCAACCTTGAGAGTAACCCAGCGCTCGCGAACGCCCGGTCATTCAGTTGGTCGGGGCGAGAGGATTTGAACCTCCGACCTCTGCCTCCCGAAGGCAGCGCGCTAACCAGGCTGCGCTACGCCCCGACAAATCGCAATATAAGTCTCAAAGAGAACAGCTCAAGAGGCCACACCACCTCAGCACGCCGAATCATCTTGCTTGCGCGTCGGATGAGCGGGAATCGTCCGGCTCAGCCAAACTCGAGGCGCCGGCTTGCTGCTCCTTCTCCGAGCTCCCAGCGTGACGTTTTGCCATCAATCTTACAAAATAGAACCCGCCGATCAAGAGGATTATGAAAGCCAACGAGAAATAGTTCAGATAGCTCATCAGCTGCTCTTTCGGCAGCGAGTCCCTGACAAGCGGCCAGACGAACATCAGCACGAGCCCGACAAGGAAGAACCTGCCTCCTCGACTGATGGCGGAGATGACCACGAACTTGGGGAAGTTCATCCTGAAGGCGCCAGCCGAGATCGTGAACACCTTGTAGGGGATGGGCGTGAATCCCGCGACTCCAACGGCCATTACGCCATATTTCTCAAAGTATCTATCAACCACCCCGACCTTCTTCTCCTTGAATATCTTCAGAAGCAGTGGCCTGCCACCCACCTTGCCGATCAGAAACCCGAGCATCCCCCCAACCGTCGAACCAGCCGTGCAAACCAGCGCAAGCCACAACGCTGAGGTCGGCTTAGCCATACCGATCGCGATCAGCAGGACGTCGGGAGGGATCGGGAAGAAACTCGATTCAGCGAAGGCCAGCAGAAAGAGAGCCCAAACGCTGTAAGGAGAGCCGGACCACGCCACCGTCCAGTCAACGAGCTGGTGCGGGATCGATGCCAACCAGTCGAGCATTTGTCCTCTCCTATCCGATTTGCACGCTGAAGGGATTATGCCTCAAGATGGGGACGACTCCAATCGGGAAGCGCCGATCGCACAAGATGTTGCATCTCACTAAGCGCCTCCACATCTGTCAGATCAGACTGCATCGGTGTTATCGAGATGAAGCCATTGCTCACCGCATAAACGTCAGTCCCCTCTGCGGCGAGTTCGGGCCGCGTCGTCCGTCCTATCCTGAACCGCCTCGTCCGGTGCGGTGTTCCTTTCCCTTTAGAATTCGCATCGACCTCAACCACATTATTCTCAAAGAGCAGCCTGCCCTGGCTGGTCAACATCACGGGAAATGGCCCTTCGCCTCGTGGAAAGTTGATGTTCAAAAAGCATCTATCCGGAAGGTCCTTCAACGAGAGGCGCCTCACGAAATCCGCAGTGAATTCGCACGCAGGGCCGAGGTTAGGCTGTTCGGAATAACCGACCGACAGAGCAATAGCTCGCCAGCCAAGCAAGGTGGCCTCAATTGCTCCGGCCACGGTCCCAGAGTAGCTGACGTCCTCACCGGTGTTGTAACCGTTGTTAATACCGGAGAGGACCAGGTCAAACTGAACGTCGGCAAACAGATTCAGGAGAGCCAGATTGACGCAATCGGCTGGCACACCATCAACCGCAAACTTCCGCTGCGATATCTGCCTCGCCTCAATTGGCCTTCGGAGCGTGATGCTATGCGAACAGGCACTGCGCTCCGTCTCGGGAGCAACAACATAGACGTCCGCAAGTGCCGCAAGCGTTTGCTCGAGCCGCACGATGCCTGGGGCCTCTATACCGTCATCATTAACAAGAAGTATCTTCATTGGGGGTTTCCTATGAGTTATTTAGAATGAGGGGGCATTATAGTCGAGCTGGCACGAAGAGAGCAAGCGAGCAATGAGCTGACGCGGCGGGACTGATTGCCTTTTCGCCGTTTTCTCTTACATTATAGACAATACGGCTGTCTAGCTCGCAGCCGACGAACAAACGTATCAACGAGGAGTTAGAAATGCACGTAGTAGTGATTTATTCAAAAGGCACGGCTTGGGCGAACTCAGAGGCAGCCCAAGAGCAGATAAAGGCTCACATCGCCTATCAGCACAGGAACTTCGAGGCGGGAAAACTGGTCATGGGCGGGCCGTTCGTTGACGAGGCGGGCGGCATGGCCATTCTCGAGGCGCAATCCAAAGAAGAGGCAGAGGCGATCGTTCAGAGCGACCCAAGCATCGTCAGCGGAACCTACACCGCGACACTCCATCCCTGGCGCGTCGTCACAAACAGATACGATAATCAGTGAGACGTTGTCAGGTGGAGGACCTCGTGCACGAAGTCGTAATCAGGACAGATGAGCTTACGAAGCGCTTTGGTGAGTTTGAGGCGGTTGGTGGGATAGACCTTCAGGTTTTTCGAGGCGAGATATTTGCGTTGCTTGGCCCGAACGGCGCGGGCAAGACGACGACGTTACGGATGTTGATGGGCGTTCTTCAGCCGAGTGGCGGGACGGCGACGATCAACGGGCTGGACTGTTTTCGGGACCGTGAGAGGGTGATGCGGCTGGTGGGGTATCTGCCTGAGGAGCCGATCTTCTACGACTACCTGCGCGGCCGAGAGATCATCAGCTTCGTCGGCGAGATGCACGGCCTGTCGCGGGCTGAGATTGCGGCGACGTCCGAGCCTCTCGTCGAGGTGCTCGACCTCGGCGATGCGCTCGGTGAGTATGCGGTCAACTACTCTCGCGGGATGAAGAAGAAGCTCGCCCTCGTCTGTGCGTTGATGCACGACCCGGCGCTACTATTGCTTGATGAGCCAACAGCGGGTATGGACCCATACGCGACGCGAGAAGTTCGCGACCTGATGCGGGAACGTGTTGGGCGCGGGCAGACTGTGTTTTTCAGCACGCATCTTTTAGACCAGGCCGAGAAGCTGTGCGACCGCGTGGGCGTCTTGTCTAAAGGCAAGCTGGCTGGCATCGGGCGCCTCGACGAGCTTCGCGAGAACTTGTCCGAGGACAGCTCGCTGGAGGAGATTTTCTTCTCCCTCACCAGGGATGATGGCCGCGCTCAGGATGCCGCTTCGGAGAAGTTGGACAAGTGATCGCACCGCCTCCGACTGGCATTCGTGCACTGGCGATTCTGACCAGAGTGTCGCTCAGGCGCAGGCTCAACCGCCTCGGAAGCAGATTCTTATTCTCATTTGGAAAGATGCGAGGGCAGAGGCCTGCTTCGGAACGAACTGCGACACCCAGAAAATCCCGGCCAAAGATTCTGGTTCTTCTGCTCTTTGGCCTGATATTTGTCTTCAACGGAGTAAACATCTGGTCGATGTTCCTGCGTAACCTTGGGGAGCACATTGAGAGCCAGACAAAGGCCGGCGAAGTTCAAGCCCGAACCGAGCCACACTCCACAACACCCTCGGTCAAGTCGAAAGAACAAGTCCATCATTGGCGGAGCGCGAAATTCTGGCCACGCAAAGACAAGAGCAATCAGATGGTCAGAGCCGTTGCGTTCGTTCTATTCGTGCTTGGGCTTTCCACGCTCTTCACAGACCTCGGGTTGCGGAACATAGACCTCGGTAAGGCAGACTGGGACCTGGAGTGGCTGTTTTCACTGCCGGTCTCGGCCAGAACGCTCTTTACAGTCAAGGTGCTCGAATACGCCATCGTCAGCCCCTTCATGTGGATGTTCATTTTGCCGTTCTTGATCGTCATTTTCTGGTCTGCGACGTCCTTCTGGCCGGCGGGCATTCTGTTGGCGGTTGGAGTGGCTGTTTACACCGCCCTGATGCTTGCTGCGATGAGGCTTCTGATCGAAACTTGGCTCAAGAAGAATCTGTCCAAGACCACAATCAAAAACATACAGGCCGCCTTCACCGTGGTAGGGGTTCTTCTGATTTTGAGTGCCTGGTCTGCCGCGATTCAGCCGCGCGTCTTAACTTTCATGATCAACCTCTCGCAACAGTTGCCGGCGCTGATAATGTGGCTGCCGTGGGCTGCGCCCGCAATGCTTTGCAGGGCGAACACTGCGGGGTGGGGCCCATTCGCGACCATCGTTCTAGAAGGCGCCGCCGTCATGGTGGGAGCTGTCGCCGCCTCGAGCTACTTCGTCAGAGACGGCCTGATAACCGCCAGCGGCGCCTACGTCGGGACTCGCTCCCACAAGCGCAAGAGGCCGACTATCAGGTTCAGAGGCATATTGGGCAAGGACCTGACCTTACTGCTCAGAGACCGTAACCTGCTTGTCCAGATAACGATTATCCCCGCGATTCTCGTCGCATATCAGCTCATGGTAACGCCATCGTTGTTTAAGCCTGCGGGCATCAATTACAAGCTCGCATCGGTGATTGCTTTCGGGGTAGCGGCCTTCATTCTCATGACCGGCACCTCGGCAATTGCGGCCTTCGAGGCCAGGTCAATGTGGCTGCTCTTCACGTTTCCAGTGAAGCTTCAACGCATCATGAAGGCCAAGGCGAGGCTGTGGGGATCGATCGCTTCCGGCCTGTGCCTCATTACGCTTGTGGTCATATTTGCCAAAACACCAAAACTCAGCCCAGACGCCTTCTGGAGAGCTGGCCTGGCGATCGCAGGTGCAATCATCTATTCTCACATAGCGGCCGCGATCAGTGCTATCTATGCGGACCCCTTTGAAAAGGACGCCCAAAAAGCCTTCCGGCCTGAGATGAGCATCTTGTTCATGCTGCTGGCCGCGATGTATGCGTTTGTGATCTACGCCCCGTCGGTCTATGCCAACATCGCAGGGCTGCTGATGAGCATCCTGATAGCATACGCCATCTGGCAGTTCGCCACCGAACGCCTTCCGCTTATCCTCGATCCAGTAGAAGAGGCTCCTCATCGCATTGGCATGATTGATGGACTGGTCGCTGCCTACGTGTTCTTCGTGGCTCAAGGAATCCTCGGGCTGGCATATTACGCAAAACATAGCGTCCCAAGCGCCAAAGCGCTCCTGGTCATCTACTTCTTCTCCGCCCTGTTTGCTACCATCGTAATGACATACTTCTTCCTTCGAGAAAAGGTGCCCAACTTGCTCAGGACGATCGGCCTCAAGGCATCCGACAAAACCTGCACAAAATGGCCAAAGGCTCTCGCGACCGGTCTATTTTGTGGCCTGCTGGCGGCCGTTTTCGCCGTGGCGTATCTCAACCTAATAGACCTCTCCCCCACCCTCCTGAAACTGAAGAGGCAAAGCTTGGAACTTTTTTCCAAAACGACACAACACGGGATCGGCTGGTTCGCCCTCCTTATGCTTCTCTTCGCGCCTGTTTTTGAGGAGTTCATCTTTCGCGGTCTGCTGTTTAACGGTATGAGGCGCAGATCAAGGCCAGCCGTCGCCATACTCGTAAGTGCGGGCGTATTTGCCCTGGTTCATCCCGCTATCTCGGCGCTCCCCGTCTTCGGCCTTGGGATCGCAACGGCAATCAGCTTCGAGCGAACAGGCCTCCTCATCGCCCCCATCGCGGCGCACGTCATCTACAACGGCGCGGTACTAGCGGCGCAGCTCGCCGGAAAGGCTTAACCCCAGCCAGCCGGTAAACATTGACAATAACGCTGCATTAAGGTAAAATATCGTTGACTGAGGTGAGATTACGAAAAACCGGCAAGCTGCTGTCTGACGCCCTGAACTACATGTTATAAGGCGACCCCGGCAGCGTCAACTGGAGCAATAATTTTGAGAGGCAAATTGAGGTGAGACTGAGTCTTGAGGCGGTACTTGCGATCGCGGTTGCGCTGATAATTGCGTTGGTGGTCTGTGTGGCAGCCTACTCAATGCCCACTTACTCTTTGCAGAATGCGGACCATGCCGATTGCGCCTTGTCGGCGGCCAGCCTGGGCCCTGTATCTTCTCATTTCCAAACTCCCGACTAATGCGCCAGCCCTGATTTGTGCGCTAGTAGAGACGGGAGCCTACCCTGAATGATAGCCAATGCAAGAACTGATTGGTTGAGGGCTATTAAGGCAAACGCCTAATGTAGCTGCCGCGGGCCGTTCAGCGCGGGCTTCATCCAGAGCTCGTAGTTGTTGCCCGGAAGCCGCTTAAGGTTGCTCATCTCGTATCGCTGCCGATGCAGGTTATACTTGTCGTAAAAGCCGTTCTCGAACTCGAACACCTCGCCCGTGTCAGGGTTGTAGAGCCGCTCCTTGCCCAGCATCGCATCCGACCGCTTCTCCGCGATGATGTCGTCAACTTTCTGCCGCTTCTGCCAGCCGCTGACGATCATGTCCGAAGTCTCGCGCAGCGTCTGGCCGGCCTTCATGATGCCAGCATAGGTGCGAGCCTGCATCTGAAGGCAGTTCGCCACGTAGCTGCTGGCGATGTTGTAGCTTCTGAGCGAGGCGCTCAAGATCGGCTCCAAGGTTGCGAACTCCCGCTTGGGGGCTGTGATGCCAGCGACGAAGAAGCCGAAGGCAATGCCGCAGCTTGGCCCGCCGTTCATCTGCAAGAGCGGCACGACCGTGGCGGAAAACAGACCCTGGCCCACCCTGCCGTTCTTGGCAAAAAGACCTCTGACAAGAGCCGCCTGGCCTCCCTGTATCAGAGACGGCTGAGGCAGCGCTGATATGGCCTGGAAGTTCTCGAGCCTCGGGCATTGCGGCATGAACTGCTGCGCCGTCTTACTTCTGGCGATCTTGGAGAAACTCGCGAGGAAATTTGCTGGCGTGAGCGGCGCAACGGATGGCGTGTCCACCCACGTAACCGGGTATCCGCCCATGCTCATGTAGTTGAGGTCGATCTGGCGCTGCTGCTCGCTGAGATAGACAGGCCCCACCTCGCCGAAGAAGAAAACCTGCCGCAGCGGGCTTTTCGGGTCGCGCACGACGAATGCGAACGAGCTGCACTGGCCGGCCGTGATGACTTCCCAGCCGCGAGGGATGTTAATCGAGAAGAACCCGCCGTTGTAGGGAACGAGCTTGGGACTGGACACGCCCTGCCCGTCCGCAGAAAGGCCAGCGAGTGCGATGGCTGAAACTACTAGCAAAGCTAAAAGACCAATGCGCCTCATATCACGCTCCCATTTTCGCAAATGTTGTAAAGGTGTCGTGCTGTTCGATGCGTTGGTCTCGGTAGTAACTACAATAGGTACTTATCGGATGATTTGAGGCAAATCTTTAGCTCATATTTCTACCGGTGTAGGACGGGCCAACCGATTGCGGATTGCGGATTGCGGACTGCGGACGTTTTTTTCTCGGATTGTCCCATTTGGGACAGTTGCACAGTTACGATTGTCCCATTTGGGACAATTTTTCACCTAATTCTGTCCCAAATGACACAACCTATGTCTAGCTAAAAACGGCTCGAATCACCAAATCGCCCTGCCAGGGCCGCATCAAGGCACTAAACCAAAATCTTCACTACAAACTGTAACAAAAAAACAAAAAAAAGCTTGACAAGGACTGAAGTTCCCTCATTATGAAGATGCTAATTAGGGGAATTACAGACTGGCGTCGAGTCGCTGTCTTGCAGGCGGTGATTCCCACCGGCCTCGAGATTGAACGCTGCGATGAACGGCTTTGCAGGCCGAAAGCGGCAAGAGGGCGGAGGACGTTTGGATGGCCAGTTGGAGAACGAGGCGCAGCGCCTCGCCGGCGGCTAGTATTTTTGGATGGTTAGGTCTATCCTTTGTGGCGCACCCGGCCAAATCTCTTCATAGGTGCGATTCGCGAATCGCTCTCTTTGGCCTCAACCTCATTTCCCAGGCCCATTGTTTATTTATGACGCAAAGCGCAACTCGTGAACCGCCCCTACCAAACCCGTCAGGCCAGGCTTTCCGAGGCTGTCCAATAAGTCGGGTCCGAGGTTGTGTAGGGGCGGGGCTTGTCTCCGCCCATCTATATATTCGGGCAGACACAAGGCCTGCCCCTACATGTGGCATACCCCGCTGCGTCATCCCCGTTGAAACCGCATTATTTGACGAATACGAAACTACGCTCCGCCAAGTCCCTTACGGGAACATTCCCTTGCGCCGACCGAGACCCGCAGAGCCCACCGGCGGAGTATCAACCAACAAGCGTAGGACGGGCTTTCCAGCCTGTCAGTGTAGGACGGGCTTTCCAGCCTGCCTATAAACCAACAAAAGGAGGTAATTTATATTGAAAAAGACTCTTTTGATAGGGATAGCAGCTCTTGCTGTTCTCTCGCTGTGGCTGGTGGTCCTGTTCGGCCACGATTCGCCGACAACCAACGTGTCGTTTATGCCGCCCGCTTACGCTGCCGACAATACTGACAACGGCGGCGGCGGAACGCTCGACGGATGCACCAACTCGTGCCTCTACGACGCGACGATCTCGAGCATGCTGCCCATCTATCTGGACCACTGCAAGATGACGATGGAGGTCAAGCACTTGGAGTACAACCCGCTCCAATGCTGCTGCCACACCGCAGCCACGATCATACTGGAGGTCACGCAAGAGGACGAAGAGTGCGATTGCCTGATACCGATGGTGATGGAACTTGACTACACCACGTCAGATCAGTTCCCCTGCGACTACGGCGTCTATCACAGCTGTGGGTTCGTAGTTCGCTCGCTGGCAACCTACTACTACAGGATCTGGGATACCGCGGATGCTACCAGCTGCACCATATCGGGCAGCTACTACGTTGACTGCCACGAGCCCTAGCCTGAAGAGGTGGTGAAAGGGCGGGCCAGGGGTTTGGCGCACCCCCGGCCCGGGCCCTAGAACGAATGGAGACTCCGCGCGGGGCAAAGATGCGCTTCGCGCGGGGCTCCGATAACTAAGGACTACTATAATACGTATGTGATTAGATAAGTCAATTGTTGCTGGGATTGGCGTAATCTTGGAGAAAGCGCCTAGCCTTGAGGCGCAGCCAAAGAAATGGGAGGAAGAGAGCAAATGAGAACTGACGGGCTGTTAGTTGTCGTGATCGCGCTGGCGTTGTGCGCCATCGCGCTGAACGCAATGGGCACGGATTGGTACGTTGACGCGGTCAACGGGAGCGACACGACTGGGGACGGGTCGCAGGGGAATCCCTGGAAGACACTTACTTATGCGACCTCGCAAACGAATCAAACGGGCACCGAGGAGGACCCCTGTATCATGCACATCGCGCCGGGAGTTTATTCGCCTTCCACAAATGGCGAGACGTTCCCGATTGAGTTCAAGCATGCATCAGTAGTGCAGGTTCGCTGCGGCGAGCTCCGGGGTTCTGGCAGCGATGTTACGATAATCGACGCCGAAGGGACCTATCGAGTTCTGACCGCAAACCTCAACCAAGGACTTATTGGGGATCTGACGATAACGGGCGGTGGCCACCCGACAAAAGACCATAATGGGGGCGGCATTAGGGCATCTTGCGCCGGCGGCACCATTTACTTGCAGCGCTGCGTCGTCCGAGACAACATCGATGGCCTGGGGCTGATCACCGTTAGTAAGCCGGGCGAGTACAGGATTAGAGATTGCCAGTTCGTTAACAACATTGGCCCGGACGACTGCGCCGGCGCAGGCATACGCGTTGACGCCTTCGTCACGATGACCATGACCAACTGCCTTGTCGCAAACAACAGCGTCTATAGCCCATTCTGGAACGGCGGCGGCGTATCTGCGTTCGGCGGCATCCACCTGACGCTTGTCAACTGCACGATTGTGGACAACTACAAGGAGGGCGTGTTTTCGGAGATAGGAACCGTGAAGCTATACAACTGCATCGTATGGGACAACGACGACGATATCTGCGCCGATGGCGCGGACCTCACGATCAGCCACTGCAACATCTCGGACGGGGACGGTTTAGGCGAGAACGGCAACATCTCCCAGGACCCGCTCTTCGTGACGGGGCCGCAGGGCGACTACTACCTCTCCCACGCCGACGTCAA